>JACCVS010000500.1 GCA_013698055.1 Acidobacteriota bacterium | reverse complement strand
ATCAAGATTGTCGCGGAGAAGGCGAACGTGCCGCTACCCGTGATGGTCGAAGATCAGAAGTTTGAAGCGCGGCGCAAGGAAGCCGACGAGGTTATCGAATTAAACTCGTGGGCGCTCGAATGGTGGGAAACGCAGTTAGAGCAGAATAACGGTGAGGCACGTGCGGCGCGCGATTATCTTGAAGGCCGCCAGATTTCTGATGAGACGCGCAAAGCTTTTCGCCTCGGCTACGCCCCCGATAGTTGGGATGCGCTCTTAACGCATTTGAAGCAGCGCGGGGCTACCGCTCAGCAGATTGAACGCAGCGGTCTGGTCGTTAAAAAGGATGCGGGCGGGTTTTATGATCGCTTTCGCGGACGCTTAATTTTTCCGGTGCTGGATGCTCAGGGGCGCGCGGTGGCTTTTGGTGGACGAACTTTACAGCCGGACGGCGAGCCGAAATATTTGAATTCGCCGGAGACGGCAGCCTATACGAAGGGGCGGCACCTCTTCGGGCTTTATCTCACGCGAGACGAAATCCGAAAGCGCAAGTTTGCCATTCTCGTGGAAGGTTATCTCGACTTAATCATCCCTTATCAATTCGGCGTGCGTAACATGGTGGCCTCTCTGGGAACAGCTCTGACGCCCGAGCAAGCGAAGTTGATGGGTCGGTTTGCGCGCAAGGTTGTTGTCAACTATGATGGAGACAGTGCGGGTGTGAAGGCTGCGAAACGCTCTATTGAAACGCTGCTGGCGGAAGATTTCGAGACGAAGATTCTGGTTCTGCCCGACAACGCCGACCCGGATGAATACATTAGAACTCATGGCGTTGAAGCGTATCACGAGCGACGCGGCAAGGCGCTCCCCCACATCCAATTCGTTCTTGATGAGGCAGTACGGGATCGCAATCTCTTGCGCCCGGCTGATAAAGCCGCGGCGGTGGAGGAGGCGCTCCCGTTTGTTCGCGCTGTGCGTAACGGAATTCAGAAGCGCGAGTATTTTGATATGACAATGGACGCCCTGCGCGTCGAAGAGCTTGCGCTCAGGCGTGAGTTGTGGCAGACGATCAAGATGAATGCTCCGGCGGGACAGCAGCAGGATGTGCGGCAAAAAATAGTTCGTGCGGCGGGCGCGCAGCCGACGATTGCCGAGCAAAGGCTCCTTGAATTGCTCGTCCAAGATGCTGAGTTGCGACGAGCCATCTTGCCGCGAATGGAAGCGGCTGATTACGAAGAGTTGCCGACCGGCTCCATCTTCCGCGCCTTGATTGAAATTGATGAAGCGGGTGCGCCGGTTGATTTTGCTACTCTCAGTGCCAAAACCGAAGACGATCCGCTGGCGGCAGACCTCGTTCCGCTGCTTTTGATGAGTGAGCCTCAGCGCGACGAGGGCGAAGCGGTTGACGACACGCTGGTGAATGCGGAAAGCTGCCTTAATGCCTTGCGCTTGATGATGGTGGATCGTCGCATCAATGAACTCGGCATTGAGATGGCAACCGCCGAACGCGCGGGCGATGACGAGCAGCGAAACAAATTAGCTTTAGAGCAACTGGAATGGGCGAGACGGAAAAGGCAGATGATAGCTACCGAGGCCGGGGCAGCGTAAAATTTTTGATTTGCGATTGGACGAGGACATAAATTTTGAAAGCTGAACTTTGAAAGCTTAATTTTCATCCCTCTCCAATCAAAAATCAAACATCGCAAATCGAAATCACAATGGGCATGGAAGAAAAAGATCGTGATGATGTGATGCAGCGCCTACTGGAGTTGGGCGGCGATAAAAAATATCTCACCTTTGACGATCTCAACCGTGAATTGCCCGACAACATTGTTTCGCCCGATGATATCGAAGACGTTCTGCAAAAGCTCGAAGGCTCGAATATCTCTGTCGCCGATTCCGATGAGCGCCTTATTGAGCAGGCCGCCGCCCTCGCCACAGACGTAGATGATGACGATGAGGACGGGACGGACGAGGATGTCGAGTTGGACTTGTCAGCGGGCGCGCTCGATAAAACCAACGATCCCGTGCGTATGTATCTGCGCGAGATGGGTGTCGTGCCTCTGCTGACCCGCGAAGGCGAAGTCGTCATCGCCAAACGCATCGAGCGCGGGCAGATCAAAACAAGAAAGGCCATCTCACGCTCTCCCATTGCGGTTGAAGAGGTTGTGAAGATCGGCGATGAGTTGGAAGCCAATAAGATCAACATCCGCGACATCGTCACCTTCTCCGAGCAGGCCGAGCTGACGGGCGATGAAGACAAAGCCGACGAATACTTCAAATGGACGATTGAAGGAATCCAGAACGTCCACAAGCTCTACCAAGTTGGCTTGAAGGAATGGGAGAAGCTGCGCGCCGAGCAGAAAGTGACGCGCGGCAAGAAATCTAAAAAGCTGACGCGCTTGAAACGTAAAGTCGCATACGCCCGCGTTGAGATTGCGCAGGAAATCGGACGCCTCAACTTGACCGAGCGCGCACGCCAGCGTCTGATCGGTTCCATTCGTGCCGTGCAGAAAGAGATTCGCGCTGCGGAGCGCGAGATTGATAATTGCACGGAGAAGCTACAAAAGCGCCGTCTCAAAACCGAGGATGAGAAAGAATACAAGCGTTGCATCAGCGCTGCGAAAAAGCTGCTTCCGCAGATAGAAGCCCGTTTCAACGTCTCTCCCGTCGAAATTAAACGTTCCCTTCAGACAATCATCACGGGCGAGCATCACACAGGACTGGCCAAGCGTGAGTTGGTCGAGGCTAACCTTCGCCTCGTCGTCTCCATCGCTAAAAAGTACACGAATCGCGGTCTGCAATTCTTAGACTTGATCCAGGAAGGCAATATCGGCTTGATGAAGGCTGTGGACAAGTTCGAGTGGCGTCGTGGCTACAAGTTCTCGACCTACGCGACGTGGTGGATTCGCCAGGCTATCACGAGAGCGATTGCGGATCAGGCCAGAACGATTCGCATTCCCGTTCACATGATCGAGACGATAAATA
>JACCVS010000496.1 GCA_013698055.1 Acidobacteriota bacterium | reverse complement strand
ACCAATTCTTCCTGAGAGAATCCCAGAATCTCAACGCAAGCCGTGTTGACGAAGATCAAATTCCCGCGCTCGTCGGTTCGATAAATAAGCTCGCTGGCATGATCGATCAGATATTTGGAGCGCTCCTCGCTCTGGCGCAAAGCATCTTCTGCCTGTCGCCTTTTTTTAAGATCGCGCTTGATGATGAGATACCCTGCGGGCAGAAATCCCAGCAACAGCGCGCCCAGCATGGCGAGCGTGATGGTTGTATTTCGCGCACTGGCGTTCGACTCGACGCGTCGCCTTTCAAGCAGCAATGTTTCTCTTTCGGTCATCTCCGCAACGGTGTTGCGAATGTTGTCCATCACCTTCTTGCCGCGCCCGGTCGAGACAGCGCTCTCGGCAGCAGCGAATCCACCTGTCTTGCGTAACTCGATAACCTCAAACAACAATTGAAGCCGCTCGGCGACCTCCCTCTCAAGGTCTGCCAGGCGGCGCGGTTGCTCAGGATCAGTAACAGTCAGTTGCTTGAGCCGCTCGATGCGCTGATTGATGACGGGAAGCGCAGTCCTGTACGGTTTGAGATGCTCTTCATCGCCCGTGATGATGTAGCCCCGCTGCCCCGTCTCCGCGTCTTTGATTGCCGAGAGCGTGCCCTCAAGCCCGTCAATAATTTCATGCGAATGCACGACCCGATTGCTGTCCCTGATGAGCTTGCGCGTGTTGCGGTAAGAGACCAGCCCAACGGCAAACAGGATTGCCAGCAACAGGGCAAACCCGGCGGCAATCTTTTTTTCGACAGTCCAACGCATCTTTTATTCTGTAATCGGGGGAAGCATGTCAGAGTAGCGAAAGAGGCTCATCAAACTTTGGCAATCTTTAGTCAACAAGAGAGAGCATGTATTCCTTGACGCCTCAACTCAACCTTTGCGTTGCCTCAGAACGCAGATTTGAGGAGTCAGAATCCAGAATGATAAGGTTGCAATCGCTTTTGTTTTTTATTCGAACTCCTGACTTCTGGCTTACGGATTCTGCCTTTACTCAATCATGTCTTAACGCTTTGACAGGATCAATGCGCGCCGCGCGTGCCGCCGGGTAGAGCGCTGCGAGGATGGAGACGAGCACGGCGAACAATATTGCGCCGCCCCACAGATACGGGGGTATCGCGAAGAAGTCTATGTAGGAAGCACCCTGCGGCTGAAGAACAAATCTGTAGGCAAGGCGATTCGCCACTCCGTCAATTCCCCACGCGGCGAGCGCGCCCAGGACGCCGCCCGTCAAACCGATCACACCTGCTTCTACAAAGAAGATGAGCTTGATCTCACGGTCTTCCGCGCCAATAGCTTTCATGATGCCGATCTCGCGCGTGCGCTCGAGGATGGACATAATCATCGTATTGGCGATGCCGAACGAAGCGACCAGAAGCGAGATTCCGCCGAGCAGCCCCAATGCTGAGTTCATGATGAGAAAGACCGTGCGAAGCTGTTCCAGTTGATCCACGATAGAGAAGCTGCCGAAGCCCAGCGCGTTGATTCGATTTCTCACGTCCGTCAGCGCGACCGGATCGTTAACGCGCACCACAGCCGTTCCGTAGCCGATGGTTTCATCTTTACCGAGCGCGCCGCTCTCACGCGCGAGTTGGAGCGCGACCTCGCTCATCTCGTCACGATGCTCTTCCCTCCAGAGACGCGCAGCTTGAACCGAAATATAGATTTGGTAGGCGGGCATTGTCCCGCGAAACCGCTTACCTATCCCTGAGAGTTCGTTTTTTAAAACGCCCACGACCCGAAACGAACGCGCTACGAGGGCATCCGTTGACGGGTCATTGCTTTCTTCATCTTCGAGCGGGATACCGAAGAAGTTCGGCTGCTCTTCCTCTTCAGAGCTTTTTTTCTCAGGCGGCGCGAGGAATTCTATCTTCTGACCGACGGCGTCCTCGGCCTTGGCGTAACCGAAATTTTTCAGGAAACGCTCATCAACAATGGCTTCATCTGCTTCGGGCGCAGAGATCATCTGCCCTGCATCAAAATTCTTGAAGCGCGAGGCCGCATTCGGAACGAGCGTGCCGCCAATGACAACTGACTTCGCTTTTCCGTTCGCGCGGACGTAAGTATTCAAGTAGATGTTCGGCTCGATTGAGTCTACGCCGGGAATGGCCGCGATCTCTGCGAGAGCCGCATCGTCAAGCGAGCGCTCGGGAGGCTTGTCAGGCCCTTCATCATCTTTTTTTCTGTCAGGTGGTTTGCCCGCATCAGGATCGCCCGGACGCTTACCGACTCCTTCTTCGACAAGATTGGAAAGGCTCTTGCCGTAAACCGTAATCTCGTTAAACAGGTCTAGCTCCTTAAAGCGGCTGGTGGTATTGCGCTGTAAGCCCAGACCGAACGAGACCATCGTAACGATCACAGCGACGCCGACGAGGACGCCCAACGTCGTCAGGATGGCGCGCAGCTTGGCTTCGCGCAGATTGCGCAACGATAATCGAAGGAGATCAAGGAAAGACATAAGTCAAAGCAGAAGTCAGAATCCAGAATTCAGGAGCCAGAAGAAAAGAAAAACAAAAGCGGTTGCAGCCTTATTATTCTGGCTTCTGGATTCTGACTCCTGAATTCCGCTTTTAATCGAAAACGTGATGAACAGCGTCTATCGTCCAATCAGCGAAACTGTGTGTGACGACATTTGCACCGGCGGCGCGTAGAGCTTCCTCTGAAACGGTGTTCGTGATGCCGAGTGTGCGCATTCCGGCGGCGCGACCCGCTTGAATGCCGGGCGGTGAATCCTCTATGACCAGACACTCGGCTGGTAATAGAGGAAGCTGGCGCGCGTCGCGCCGGTTCTCGTTCAAAAGTTCGAGCGCACGCTGATAACAGTAAGG
>JACCVS010000596.1 GCA_013698055.1 Acidobacteriota bacterium | reverse complement strand
CGTCCCCGGCGAGCCTCTGACGTTGAGATTTGAGGGACAGAACATCGCTCCTTTGGAAAGGAGCATCGGGGCGAGTGATTCCGCTGAAAACTTACGCATCAGGATTACCTACGTCATTCCTCCGATTAACGCCAGCGTGGTCATCACGGACACCACACTTGATCCCACCATCGAACGCCGCAATGACACTATCTATAAGAACACTCTTTTCTCAAGAGACGACCAACTACTACAAACTCTGGCCGCAGGAATCAACGCGGGGCAACATGAAGGTGGAGGGAAATCGCTTGAGATACGCCGCTTCGGGTTCAACGCAGATCACGGCGGCGTAGGCGGTGGGGTCAAAATTCTGGTTGATAATATTCAGCAGAATCAGGGAACACAGGGGCACGGACAGGGTTATTTGGGGCAACTAAAAAGTCTGACTCCTGAGCTGGTTCAGGATATAGACATCTTGAACGGGCCGTTTAGCGCGCAGTACGGCGATTTTTCCGGTTTGGGTGTGGTGCAGATTCGCTTGAAAGAGTCTCTGCCTGACCAACTCACTTTCCGTATTCAGGGCGGATCGTTCAAAACCTTTCGTTCTTTCATCGCTTACAGTCCGACTTTGAAAGATGCCGATGCGTTCATCACCTATGAAGCATCGCGCACCGACGGGCCTTTCCTGAATCCGTTGCGTTATCAACGTGACAACGTGACGGGTAACTATTCCCGCCGTCTCGACGAGAACCGAACGCTCAGCTTCAAGCTCAACTTCGGGCGAAATGACTTTTTCTCTTCGGGGCAAATTCCTCTGGATGAAGTGTCCGCAGGGAGGCTTGATCGCTTCGGGTTCATTGATCCTGAGAACGGCGGGCGAATAAAAACCGGCGTTTTCGGCGCTTACTACAAAAATGAATTCAAGGACGGAAGCATGTTCAAGCTGGACGGCTCTGTCTCGCGCTCCCTCTTCGATCTCTTCTCAAACTTCACTTTCTTTTTGAATGATGAGGTGAACGGCGATGAAGTTCAACAGCATGATTCGCGCCTTCAAGAAGCGGCGAACGCTCAATACTTGCGCCCCTTCAAGCTGTTCGGTCAACAGGCGCTTTTCATCGCGGGCGGCAACTTTCTCGCCAGCCAGATCAACGTCGGACTGTATCAGTCAGTCGCACGCAACCCCATCGGAGTGACTACTCAATCTTTCGCCGACATAACCAACGCGGCGGGTTACGTACAACAGGGAATTGATTTTCTCAATGGTCGTTTGCGTGTTGATGGCGGCTTGCGCTACGACTATTTCAGATTCAGCGTGGATGATCGTGTCACGCCCGAACTCTCCGGCACCGAGGGGGCATTTCGTTTCCAGCCCAAACTCAACCTCGCCTACACGCCCTCAGACAATATCCCGGCGACCATTTATTTGAACTACGGTCGCGGCATTTCCAGTCAGGATGCGAGAGGCATCGTGAGAGATTCTTCAGGGCCAAAAGTTTCGACCACGGACTTTTACCAGGCGGGCACAGCCTACAATCATCAAAGATTCTCCCTGAGCGCAGACCTCTTCCTGATAGATCGCTCCAACGAACAGGTTTACATTCCCGACGATGGAAGCATAGAGTTTGCTGGCCCCAGCCGTGCTTATGGATTCGAGGTTAAAAACTCCATCCGGTTAACGCGCCTTCTGGCTTTCGACGGCGGCATCACCCGCGTGATGAATGCTTTCTATCGCGGCACGCTGCCCAGAATTTATGTAGACAGCGCGCCGCATACAGTTGCCAACGGCGGGTTGACTCTTTCAAACTGGCGCGGCTTCACCGGGTCGCTCCGGTATCGCTACATCAGCAACTATCGTCTGGACGGCGAAGACGCCAGCATTCGCGCCTCCGGGTTTGACGTGCTTGATTTCAGCATGAGCAAGCGTCTCAGGCGCTGGGTTGACTTTAATCTCTCAATTGATAATCTCACGAACAAGAGATACTTCGAGACACAGAATTACTTTGAGTCGCGTCTGCGTCCGGGCGACCCGGTTATCTCTCGCATTCACGCAACGCCCGGCTATCCCTTCGGGCTGACCATCGGGTTTACGTTCCACTTTGCGGCAAAGGACTAAACCAAACGATTAACGACTCTTCAAGAAGAGTGCCGAGGCGACACGCGAAAGATGACGGATGGTTTCAAAATTCTTCCACTTGAAACGAAAGATGCTCCGCAGCTTTCCGCGATGCTCTGCGCTCAATCGCCCTCCTACGTGCGCTTCTTCACTCCCTTTAGCTTTGATCAAGACACTCTCACCAACATCCTCGCACGTCAACGTCAAGACATCTTTATGGGGATTTACTGGCAGGATGATTTGGCCGGTTTTTTTATGCTGCGCGGGTGGGATGAAGGATACGAAGCGCCATCTTACGGCGTGATGATTGATGAGAGATATAGCGGTTACGGATTGACCCGGCTATCGTTGAAGATGGTGAAAAGCATCTGCAAGCTGCGCCAGTCGCCGCGCATCATGCTCAAGGTACATCCTGAGAACACAGCTGCCAGGTCTCTCTTTGAAGAGGCCAGATTCAGTCAGACCGGAGTAGATGCCGCAAGCGGCCACCTCGTTTACCATTTCGATCTTAATGAGCGATCAACGAATCTTTAGAATTGGGTTCTGGCTTGGCGATGCGTCTCTCGAATACGGAGGCATCGGCCCTTATGCATTTCGGGTGCTCACCTCGTTGCTCGAAGATTTCGAGCCGGGATGGCACTTCGTTCTGCTCTGTAATGCCGAACCGCCAGAGACACTTAAAAGAACCATCGCGAATTTTCCTGGAGTTGTTGAGATCAGCTTAATCCCTCCTGCTCCGACAAACGAACAGCTTCAACCGGAACAGGCGGACGGAATAGATTCAGTAACCAATTCTCACTTTGGGTCAGGCGCGCAGATGCATCAGGTTCGTTCTCACTATCTGAAGCGCTGGCTCGATATGCTCAATCTCGATCTACTTCATTTCCCGACGCAAACGATTCTCCACCGCGACTTGCAAGTTCCTTACAGCCTGACCTTATACGGTGTCGAAGAGCTGCCGCATGTTGACGTGGGCATTCCCTTCATAGTCACCATGCATGA
>JACCVS010000481.1 GCA_013698055.1 Acidobacteriota bacterium | reverse complement strand
CGCTTGCCAACTCCTGATTCCGTTTTTGTAACGCGGAGAGCAAGCCGTCAAGCGCTTCGGGACGTTGAAGCTCGCGCAGGTTTGGTGTGTTGGGCGAGCTGACGTTGACGACCACATAGTCCGCAAGCGCATGTACTAACTCAAAACTGGCCAGATAATCACCAATCGCATCTTCCAAAGCAACCGCGCGACTCTTGCCGATGTTGATGCCAAGCACGCAATCCGGACGGCGAGCGGCGAGTTGCTCTGCGAGCGCCGCTGCTCCATGATTGTTGAAGCCCTGCCGATTAATTAAAGCCTGATCCAGCGGAAGACGAAACAGGCGCGGGTGCGGATTGCCCGGCTGCGCCTGGTGCGTCACCGTGCCCACTTCAATAAAACCGAAACCGAGCGCGGCGAGGTACGGCGCTGCCGTTCCGTTCTTATCAAAACCCGCTGCAAGGCCGACCGGGTTGGGAAAGCTAAGTCCGAAGCGCCGCAACTCACCGAACGGAGCGCGACTGAATCGTCGAGTTGCAACGCCCCGCGCCCATTTCCTCCTGAGCGCGAAGGCAAGCGCCTCCATCGCCATTTCATGCGCCCTTTCAGGTGGCAGGCGGAAGAGCAGGGGACGCAGGATTGAGCGATAAAGCATCAGTGATAAGCGACAAGTGACAAGTGACGAGCAAGACGGATTCTATCTCGTCACTTGTCACTTGTCACCCGTCACTGTTCTTGCTAGTATCCGCGAAATGGATTTCATCGAGAAAGCACGCATCATGGACGGGGCGCGCATCAATCGTGCGCTCTCCCGGCTGGCCTCCGAGATTGTCGAAGAGAATCACGGTGCGGACGATCTTTATCTGGTCGGCATTCGTCGTCGCGGTGTGCCGCTGGCCGAGCGCATGGCGGACAAGATTGCAGACCTCGAAGGCGCGCGCCCGCTCGTGGGTATTCTGGACATCACGCTCTATCGAGATGATCTTTCGACAGTTGGGGCAAATCCAATCGTCAATCGCACGGAGCTTCATGATGATATTGATAATCGCAACATCGTTTTGATCGACGATGTGCTCTACACGGGGCGAACAATTCGCGCAGCGCTCGATCAATTAATAGACTTTGGCCGCCCGCGTCGCGTTCAGCTCGCCGTCCTGGTTGATCGCGGGAAAGAGCATCGCGAACTGCCGATTCAAGCGGACTTCATCGGCAAGGTCGTGCCGACGAAAAAAAGTGAGATCATCAAGGTGATGCTCACGGATTTCGACGAGGAAGAGGGCGTCGCTATTGTTGAGCGACCTGCGACAGAGAAATCTTGAAGGCGGCCAGCAATGGCCGCTTTTTTAATGTTCAGGAATTTCTACTGAGACTGATGAACGAGACTTTCAAGCGTAAAGATTTGCTGGGCATCCGCGAACTCTCCGCCGGGGAAATTACGCACATTCTCGACACGGCGGAATCCTTTCGCGATATCTCCCGGCGCGAGATTAAGAAAGTGCCTGCGCTTCGCGGGCGAACCGTCATCAATCTTTTCTTTGAGCCTTCTACCCGCACGCGCACCTCTTTCGAGATTGCCGCCAAACGTCTTTCGGCGGACGCCATCAACGTCAGCGCTTCAACCTCAAGTGTGACGAAGGGCGAGACGCTGCTGGATACGGCACGGAATCTGGAAGCGATGTCGCCCGATTGCATCGTGATTCGACATTCTTCGGCGGGAGCGCCACATCAACTGGCGCGCGTTTGTCGTGCGGGAATAATCAACGCAGGCGATGGGGCGCATGAGCATCCGACACAGGCTTTGCTTGATGCTCTCACCATCCGCGAGCGCAAAGGGCGTATCAGCGGCTTGAAGGTAGCGATCATCGGCGACATCCTGCACTCGCGCGTGGCACGCTCGAACATTCATCTGCTGACAAAACTCGGGGCGACCGTCAGCCTCGCGGGGCCGGGAACACTCATGCGAAATGAGTTCAGCGAGTTGGTTGAAGAGGGCGTCATCGTAGAACGGCGCATTGAGGATGCGATTGACGAGGCAGATGTGGTGATGATCCTGCGAATTCAGCGCGAGCGGCAGGATGCTGCGTTCTTTCCCTCGATGCGCGAGTATGCGGTGCATTACGGTCTCAACCTCAAGCGGCTTGAGCGCGCCGCTTCGGAGGCCATCGTCATGCATCCGGGACCGATGAATCGCGGCATCGAAATCGCTTCCGATGTCGCCGACGGAACGCGTTCCTTGATTCTCGATCAAGTCTCGAACGGTCTCGCGGTGCGAATGGCCGTGCTTTATCTTCTCGCGGGCGGTTCACATACGGCTGAGGGCAATGAAGGAGTTCAAAGGAAAACGGAAGAGTCGAGGACAAACTGAAGGATGAGATTGCTGATTGCGAACGGCTATTTGATTGACCCTTCACAGGGGCAGAACAGCGGCAGGAATTTGCTGATCGAAGATGGCCGCGTCGCAGGTCTCCTTGATCGTAGTGAAGGTGTGCCCGAAGGCGCGGAAGTTCTGGATGCGACCGGCCTTGTTGTCGCGCCCGGTTTCATAGACATGCACGTTCACCTGCGCGAGCCTGGGCAGGAATACAAGGAGACGATTGCGTCAGGCGCGGCGGCGGCGGTCGCAGGCGGTTGGACGAGCGTTTGCGCGATGCCCAACACAGACCCCGCGAATGACAGTCCGGCGGTGACGCGCTTCATCATCGAGCAGGCGAAGCGCGCGGAGCTTGCGAACGTCTTTCCTATCGGCTCGATTACGAAAGAATCGAAAGGCACTGAGCTGGCGGAGATGGGTGAGATGAAAGCGGCGGGCATCGTCGCCGTCTCGGATGATGGGCGGCCAGTGCCTTCGGCTGGCATGATGAGGCGCGCGATGGAGTATGCGCGCGGATTCGATTTGACGGTGGTTGACCACTGCGAAGACCGAACACTTGCGGCTGGCGGCTCGATGCACGAAGGGCGCTGGTCGCTCATGCTGGGCTTGCGTGGAATTCCGGCAGCAGCCGAGGAAATGGATGCCGTGCGCGATTGCGCGCTGGCCGAATTAACCGGAGCGCGTGTTCATCTCGCGCACGTCTCAACACGCGGTGCGCTCGAAGCTGTTCGCCGCGCCAAAGACGCGGGACTTTCTCTGACGTGCGAAGTCGCGCCGCACCACTGGGCGCTGACTGACGATGCGGTTGAAGGTTATGACACGAACACCAAGATGAATCCGCCGCTTCGCAGCCGCGATCACGTCGAGGCCATTCTGGAGGCACTGCGAGATGGGACGATTGACGCCATCGCCACAGACCACGCCCCGCATCACGCGGACGAAAAGGCGCTCGAATACGATCAAGCGCCATTCGGAATCACAGGACTGGAGACGGCTGTGGGACTCGCGCTTGACCGGCTGGTGCATGAAGGCACAATCAATCTTGAGCGGCTCGTGGAGTTGTGTTCAATCAACCCGGCGCGAATCTTTAACTTGACGGATAGAGGAACACTACGGCAAGGAGCTTGGGGGGATGTGACGATTCTCGATCCTGAACTAAGTTGCACGTTCGACGCATCGCGCTCGAAATCGAAAAGCCGCAATACGCCTTTTGATAATTGGACGATGCGCGGCGCGGCGGTCGCAACCATCGTCGCCGGTCGTGTCGTTTATCGTCACCCTGAATTTGATCGTGTCAAGACGGAGAAGCAGGGCGAGGTTACGATTAAGTAAAGTAGGAAGCAGACATCAAAATTCAAAGAGAAACCCGCTGCGCTCTCCCCTTCGCAACGGGTCTCTCTTTGGCGGTCGCTCACTTACGTAATGACAGGGGCGACCGAATTCTTTAGATTTTGTTGGAAGCCTGCTCGCGCTCTCCCCTTCGCTCACAGGCTTCCATCGCACCGACAACCCGGTTAGAGCTGCCGATCCCTTTGAGAGGCTATCGAACGTTCGCCACGGGCAGCGCGACGCTCTGGTTGAGCACGACGCCGAACTCCGTTCCACGTTTCACTTCAGCCTCTTTACCTTTTGAAAAGTATGCGCCTGCGACTCCGAGTCCTGCACCAACGCCTGCTCCGATACCAGCGCCCTTGCCGCCGCCCGCGATTGCGCCGATCAAAGCGCCCGTGGCCGCGCCGCCACCGATGAAGACCACATTACGCTTCATCGAAGATTTGCCGGACACCTGACCTTCGTTATCGCTGCTGACGGATTCGCTCGATACATCTGTTAGCGAACCATTAATGACTCTGGTCAGGCCGCTCGGCAACTGTACCGAGACGAAACCCACGCCAAGTGTGCCTGCTTTGCTTTTACGCGAAGCGCGAGTAACGCTGGCCACCCGACCCGTAACGATACTCCCCGCCGGTATCACTTCCACGCCGCGCGCATAAACCGGGTCAACAACCGTGGTTGTGAAGCGGTCGCCGATGCGGGCATTTTCGGAGCTAATCACTTCATTCATGCGAACACGTAGCAAGGTGTTGGCAGAAACCGTGTAGTAACTCGGCTGCGCCGCAACAGGGCGGGTATATCGGCCAAGCCGAGGACTTCGCCGCGTGCTGCGCCGCTGCCCAAATGCCGGAAGAACGCTGCCAGCCGCTAAAGCTATCAGAACCAGAAACCCGAGGGCGCGACGCGCCAGATTGTGATTAAAATTTGTCATGATTGCTAAACCCTACTTGATTAAAATCAATCGCCTTTACCGTCTCTCGTATGCGAGCATCGCGGCGAGACGTAGACAGCATGAGCAATGAGCGTGCCACTATGGAAGCAATCTACGCTAAAGATGCAACGTGAGTTATTTACTAAGTTAGACGCGGGATTTGATGGTTGATTTTATGAGGCTCACTTGCGCTTGGTAAACCATGTGCGTGACCGTGTAATCGAGATGCACGATATGGGATGAGGTGGAGGGAATGAAATAGAGAGAGACGAAACACAATCTTGATTTCGTCTCTCTCTTGCTGTTTGACAGTTTTGGTGCCGAGGGCGGGACTTGAACCCGCACGCCCTTACGGGCAACGGATTTTCTTACCACTACGGCTTTCGCCGCCCGCAACAAGCGCAGTTTGTGGTCTGGGCGATGCCTTCTCCGTGCATCAAGAATGATGTTTAGGAGGGAGCCGTCTCGTCTCTACACTTTGCTGGCTTCGCTCTCTTTCGACCAGCCTTAGCTCGGCGTTGCCATCAGCGATTTAAGTGCAAATCCTGTTAAGGTTTCACCGACTTTGACTCCATTCACGCTGGCGTTTCCTTCCAGCGTGCTCAAGTATCTAAGTCCGCAGCGTCTGCCATTCCGCCACCCCGGCACCAGAGCGCAAAGATAACATGCGCGGCAGCTTCTTTCCAACTTCTTCACAGTCTGCCCCGCGCGGTGCTAAAATACATTTGAATTGAAGCCTCGACGAATTTTCAAACGAACGCCGATAAACCTTATGACTGAAGAGCAAGAAGTATTTCTTAAGCACATTCAGAAGGCCGGGCTGAAACGCACGGCGCAGCGCGACTTGATTCTGGATGTCTTTCTGCGAACCGAAAAGCATTTGTCGAGTGAAGACCTGTACCGGCTGGTTCAGAAAGAAGATGCCAGTATCGGTCAAACCACTGTCTACCGCACTCTCAAGCTATTGGCCGA
>JACCVS010000410.1 GCA_013698055.1 Acidobacteriota bacterium | reverse complement strand
GAGCGCGCCTTGCCTTCACCGGCACATAAGACCAGTGTCCCGGTATCAGCCAGCGCATAATCAACGCCTGAAATGCACAAATCAGCTTTGATTGACTTATCGATCAGATCTTCCCGCCGTACTCCTTGATAATCTTGAGCAACTTCGATGCCCGCGATTTCCAAGTCCTTGAGCAGTTCCCCTCCCTCGAACTTTGAGGAGTCCCAACTGACAGCCGATTGAACAAAGCGCTCTGCCGCCAGTTTCTTAACGTAATCACAGACCTCTTGAACATTCTCGGCGTGATAAAAACGTCCACCCACCCTGGTTAGCTCGTGTTCAAATCGGGCTACCAATTCAAGTTCTCTAACTTCGCCACCCTCTTTCGTTCTTTCAATTGAGTTAGGCATAGAGGGTGCTGCGGAAGTCTTGCCTTCTTCCGCCACCGCCTGTTGTTGATGCTCGCCCTGTAAGGCGTCTCTGATGCTCTTAAGAATCTCTGCTCTCGCTGCTTTTGTCATAATAACTATTCGATGTCGCGCCAGAGCGAATGGAACGATCGCCTGGCTACGGCTGGGAAGTCCCTGTTGACAGTCCAGCCGCCCAGGGCAAAAGGCAGACGCTTGATTTTGCCATCTTTAAGGAGCGGAAGCTGAAGGAGGGATGAAAGACGAAACGCCAGGTTATAAACTCTTTGATGGCTCATCGCGAAAGACCACAGGCGCATCGCTGCCCTCTCAGTGAATGGGGCGCTCCCGCCGCTTTTACCCTCTTGACCTTCAACCCACTCGTTTCTCAATCTCAAGAGCACTTGCGGAATATCTATTTTTACCGGACACACTTCGCGGCACGCTCCGCACAATGAAGAAGCGAATGGGAGGTCCTTGGATTTCTGAAGCCCAACTAGTGGCGGTGTAATAATTGAACCGATTGGCCCAGGATAAACAGACCCGTAAGCGTGCCCGCCTATCTTGGTATAGACAGGGCAAACATTCAGACATGCGCCGCAGCGCAGGCAGTAGAGGGACTCACGCTTCTCTTTATCTTGAAGAATGCGCGTGCGTCCGTTATCCAGCAGAACGAGATGAAACTGCTCTGCACCATCCGTTTCGCTCTTGCGCCGCGGTCCCGTCAGCAAAGAAACGTAAGTTGTCATCTTCTGGCCGGTCGCGCTGCGAGCCAGCACCTGGAGGAAAACATTAAGGTCTCGAAGCGTCGGGATAACTTTCTCAATTCCCATCAAAGCGACATGAATGAGCGGCAACGTGGTGCTTAACCTGATGTTACCTTCATTCTCGACGAGCACGACGGTGCCGGTGTCGGCTACAGCGAAATTCGCACCCGTGATTCCCATTGTGGCCGTACAAAACTTTTCACGCAGTTTTTCTCTCGCGAATCTCGTAAGCTCACCTGCCTCTCTTAAGTATCCTGCATCCAGCTTATCGGCGAATAGTTCGGAGATATCCTCCTTGGATTTATGAATCGCAGGAACGATGATGTGCGACGGTGTCTCCTCGCTTAACTGAATGATGTATTCGCCGAGGTCAGTTTCCACCGCTTCAATGCCCGCAAGTTCGAGTGCCTCGTTTAAGCCGATCTCTTCGGAAGCCATTGACTTCCCCTTGACTACACGTTGCACACCGTTTTTCGATGCCAGTTCAAGGATAATGACGCGTGCCTCTTCCGCATCGCGCGCCCAATGCACCATCCCGCCAGCCCTTTGCACATTCTCTTCTAGTCGAAGCAGATAGCGATCAAGATTCAGTATTACTTCCTCCTTGATACTTCTGGCCCGGTCGCGCAGAACCTCACCATCCGGCAACTCGGAGAAAGCCTTGTGGCGCTTCTCAGTTATGCCTTCGAGCACATGAAGCCGCTGTTGTAAGCCTTCATTCAGCAAGGCTGCTTCGGCGTTCTCCTTGAATGTTTCAGTTCCTAAACGCATTGAAACCTTTTCCGGCTTTTTCATCCCCCGCTGATCTTGAAGAGGGTTTACGCCGCACTCTTTATTTATTAATCGCAGGTGAATCCAGCAATTCCGCAATGTGCATGGTTCTGACAGGAACACGTTGTCGGCTCAAGCCGCCGGCAATATGCATCAAGCATCCGGCATCGCAGGCGACGACCGTCTCGGCCCCGCACTTCTTGATGCAATCAATCTTGTCTTGCAAGATGCCGCCGGAGATAAGCGGATACTTAACGGAGAAAAGCCCTCCAAACCCACAACATACATCTGAGCTTTCTAATTCTACTATCTGAGCGCCTTTGATAGCTTCAAGTAAGAGTCGCGGCTCTTTTTCTACATTCAACTCGCGCAGGAGGTGGCACGATTGATGAAGAGTAACGCTGCCATCATATGTTGCTCCGACGTCCTCGACGCCAAGCACTTTCACCAAGAACTCCGTGAACTCGTAAGTCTTGGATGCGAGAGCTTCGGCGCGATCGCGATTAACCCGATCGTTTTTGAAAAGGTCTGCGTAGAAAACTCTAACCATGCCGGTGCATGAACCAGAGGGCGCCACTATGTATTGACTCTGTTCGAAGATATCTATGAAGCGTTCGGCCAGCTTGCGTGCCTCCGTTTTGAAGCCACTGTTGTAACCGGGCTGCCCACAACAAGTTTGCGCCTGAAGGAACTCCACTTCCACGCCGAGTTTGTGCAACACTCGGGTCATACTGATGCCCACTTGCGGAGTAAACTGGTCAACCAGACAGGTGATAAAAAGCGAAACTTTCATAACTGACGATAGAGGAATTCGCAGAACGGGCTTTTAACTCAAGTAGTATGAATTTGCTGCTTCCTGAATGTTTACTTAAAGCTAGCGTGGCGCGGAAGCCGTCCCTGTTTCTCTTTGACAGATGCGAATCTTTGAGGCTGAAACTTCGCTGACCGCTTCAATAGCCGGCAGAAAAGTCTTGCGCAGGTCAATCTCATCGCTCGCCATGAGAGAGGTTTTCACAGCACGGGTAAAGGCATTCTTGAGTTCGGTTCCAAAGTTGATCTTCGAGATGCCGCACTCGATGGCCCGTGCGAGAAGTTCGTCACTGATGCCAGAGCCCCCGTGCAGCACGAGCGCCGTCGTGCCGACCGAATCTCTGATCTCGCTCAGCCGCTCAAAATCAATCCGCACCTCACCCTTATAAAAGCCATGAGCCGTGCCCACGGCGACGGCCAAGGCATCCACTCCAGTTTCACTCACGAATTGATGGGCCGTCTTAGGATCAGTGTAAAAACGTGCGATGTCGCCTGCTTGGTCGTTATGTGCGACATGCCCCAACTCACCCTCGACGGAAACTCCTGCGGGGTGCGCAAGCTCAACGACGCGGCGCGTCAGCGAACAATTCTCCGCGAAAGACAGTTTCGATCCGTCAATCATCACAGAAGTGTATCCGGCTTCTATGCAGCGCGCGGCCAACTCGTAATGTCCACCATGATCAAGGTGCAGTGCGACCGGCTGCTCGATCTCCTCTGACGCCGCACGCGCCATCCCTATAGCCATGCGCATGCCCAGATAACGGATAGTCGCCTCTGTCGTCTGGAGAATAATGGATGCGTGAAGGGAGTTCGCCGCATTGATATGCGCACGTAATGTCTCAGCGTTGTAAAAATTTAACGCGGCAACGGCGCGCCCCTCTAGCCTTACCGCGTCCAGTATATTCCGGCTAGGTACAAGTTCCGAGTCTGAACCTTGTCGAGCATCAAAGCTCTCGTGCATCTCGATAGCCTTTCTCATTCGTTGTCGTGATGGGTCTTCATGAAATCATTCAACTGTTGAAGAGTTGGCTGATTGGCTGTGCCTCCGGCCTTAAGGGTGGAGAGCGCCCCACAGGCATTACCGAACTTCAGGCAGGTTCTAAGGTTCTGTCCTTCAAGAAAGCCATGAATAAAACCTGCAGCAAAGGAGTCGCCCGCTCCCGTCGTATCAACAGTTTCTATCTTGAATCCCGAGATGAACATGACCTCTTTGTCCCGGATCGCCACCGCGCCCCGTGGTCCAAGTTTTATAACTACACATCGTATCGTGTTACCCAAGAGCTTCAGCGCATCGCTGACCTCGTCGCGGCGCGTCAATTGTAGTGCTTCCGACTCATTCAAAAAGAGCACATCTGTCTGGCCGAGGACATCCCAGATGCCCTCTTTCCATTCTGAAGTTGGGTCCGCATTCGGATCGAATGATGTGGTTAGGCCTCTGCGCTTCGCCTCGCCCATGATTTGAGGGAACGACGAGCGCAAGCTGTCTTGCAAAAAGTAAGAGGTTAGATGCAAATGGCTGTGTCCTTCAAGGGCGGCAAGCGGAACATGCTTGATACCAAGATGGGAGATGGCACCCAGAAAAGTCACCAGAGCCCGATCGTTCGAGGTACTTAGTGAGATAGTAATCCCGGTTTTCAAGCCTTCATCTTCCACCACATTAGCGGTTGAAACGCCGGCTTCCCGCAAAGCATCAAGGCAAAACTTACCGAAATTGTCCCGACCAACTCGACTCAGAAAGGTGACATCGTGCCCGAGTTTCGCCACACCACATGAAAAAATGGCAGAGGCACTCCCGAGTGTCATCTGAAAGTCCGTAGCCAGAATTTCCTGGCCGAGGACCGGCGGGGTGATCAAGCCTGTAGCAATTAAATCTACGTTCAGTTCCCCAATAACGGCCACAGGATTGGTCGAAATACTCATCTTCATTTAACCCTTTCTAAAGGCTTGACCTCCGAAAAACAACTAAATTCTGCCTCTGCATTAATATGAAAAGTAGTTATTATTTTAGGGATAAACTATCACATTTCGACTAAATTTTTCTTTATTTTCAATAAATTTCATAATACAATCATTTTTGAAAGAACAAGTAAAAAGGTTTTCAAGACGGGGTAGCCCGAAGCCTTGCTATTCTCCGGTATCCCTAAAGCATCTTCCGTAACATCTATAAGAGACTTGATAGATTCGGATATTGGAAAAATGGAGCAATTACCCGAATGTGAGACCGTGCTAATTTCGTTGTTTGTGAAGTATGTGGGCCGGAAGGCGAAATAACACAGAACATCACCTTTACTTAACATCGGCATTAGATCTTCCAACACGCTTTAAGAGACCAGCGCTGATAAGGAAAAATGGAGTGGAAATTCCATTTACACCACTAGAATTCGCTCGCCGTGCCCATAGACTCTATTCTGAGCGGGAGGCCGTTGTAGACGGCCCCTTGCGCCTCACATATAGCCAATTCTTCGAGCGTTGCGCACGCTGGTCGTCGACCCTCCAGAAACTTGGGGTCAGGCAAGGCGACCGAATCGCTTACATTGCCCCTAACTCTCATGTCCAGTTGGAATCATTCTACGCAGTTCCTCAGATCGGAGCAGTCCTTGTGCCGATCAATTATCGATTAACGGCTGAGGATTTCGCGTACCTCATAAATCATAGCGGCGCTCGAGTTGTCTGTGCCAGCTCCGACTATTTAGAGTTAGTCGACAGTATCCGCTCCCAGTTGCCGAATGTTGAGGCGTTCGTTGCGATTGAAGGAGGTGGGCCGGGGTGGTTAGATTACGAAACGATCTTGGCTCAAGCTTCAAAGGACTTTACCCGGCCCACTATCTCTGAATCCGATTTGCTGACGATCAACTACACAAGCGGCACTACCTCCCGGCCGAAGGGCGTGATGATCACGCACCGAAATGCTTACACAAATGTGGTAGGCACCCTTATTCACCACCCTATGACTCAAGCGGATCGTTACCTCTGGACACTGCCGATGTTCCATGCAAACGGCTGGACATTCGTGTGGACGGTCACGGCGGTGGGTGCGACTCACATCTGTCTGAGGAAAGTTGAGCCCGCTGTCGTCTTCGAGAAGATCAGGCAGGAGAAGGTCAGCATGCTCTGCGCGGCTCCAACGGTTCTGATTGGTATCGCCAACGCTTCGACCAAGCTGAACCATGAGGCACACCGTGGGATACGTGTCTTGACTGCGGGAGCGCCTCCTGCAGCGGCAACCATTGAGCGCATCGAGGGCGAACTGGGATGGGTGGTTACACACGTCTACGGACTGACGGAAACTTCACCCTTCATCACTGTCTGCGAACCGCGCCCGGAGGATGAGCAGCTTTCTCTTGAGGAGCGGGCATTGATTAAGGCGCGGCAAGGTGTCGAGTTGGTCACTTCGGGTGAATTGCTGGTTGTCGATGAAGAAGGATGCGAAGTCCCTCATAATGGGGTAACGCTCGGTGAAATCATCGTTCGCGGTAACACCGTAATGCTGGGTTACTTCCGTGACCCTGAGGTGACAGCCGAAGTGTTACGCGGCGGGTGGTTTCACACTGGAGACATGGCGGTGGTTCATCCCGATGGGTACGCCGAGATCAGGGACCGCATGAAGGACGTCATCATCTGCGGCGGTGAAAATATCTCCTCGGTCGAGGTTGAAGGGGTGCTACTGCGGCACCCGGCTGTACAGGAGGTTGCTGTTGTTGGACTGCCCCATGAGTACTGGGGCGAGGCACCGCACGCCTTCGCCGTACTAAAAGCAGGAACAACGGCTACGGAAGACGAGCTACAACAATTCGCCCGCGCCCGTCTGGCACACTTTAAAGCCCCCCAGGGAATTACATTCCTACAGGAACTTCCGAAAACTGCGACTGGCAAAATGCAGAAATATGTGCTCCGAGAACAATCGTCAAAAGAGGAGCAGTGAGGTGGGCGATTATTCATGCTTACAGAGCCTGCACCTTATCCAAGCTCCTGCTACGGAGTTGCCGATCAACTGCCTCATTCCGTTGTGCTGTCGATTTTAGAAATGCTGGGAGATGAAAAGATCAGATTACCCATCGCTCCCCGATAAGAATACATGGATGGTTAGAAACGAGGCTGAGTATTGTTTGATCCACTGGAGAGAGTTCCTCATGATGGCTCATGAGAACTCTCTATAATCTTTTCTACAAAGGAGCAAGAAATGAACATGCTACTCTCAAGACGTTACGGTGCGTTCGCATTCCTAGCCCTGCTGCTTGTAATGTCATGGTCTGAGGCTTCGGCACAGACTGTTAGTGCCACCAGCTATACGAAAACCACGATTTTTACTGCGCCCACGGTAGTATGCGGAGATGGAGTGTCCAATTGCCGGTTTAGCGAGTGGACAGGCACTTGGTTTATGCCGGATGGCAGCCTGATGACGGCATTCGTTATTGCTACCGGCCCTGCGAGCCCATCTCAGGGAAGGACTTTCATGCCTGAGACCTATTTGCACTTGTTCGGTGTGACCGAGAACGGCACCCCCGGATATACGCCATGGGAAAAAGGCTATGACTGGTACGGTCTGAATGGCGGTTGCCCGCCCTCTCCATCCCTTCCTTCAGCCACTCAAAAATGCACTGAAATCGTCTACCGAAAGTCTATCGATGGGGGAATCAACTGGACCACCTGGCGAACTGATCCGTTCCAGGGTTTAACTACTGCGGCCTACACGCCACAGGCAACAATCGCACTGCCGGACGGAACGTTGATCCGCCGTGTCAACGGGGATGATCTGAGATGGCAAACAACGACTCCTCAAACAGCTTTGTTGCAGGCTCTCATTCCGAGCGGGGGAGTCTATCCTACCTCATGGCCAGCACTCGATGCGCCAGGACAGGTGGTAACGACCTCGGCTGACCCTTCGATCTGCAAGTACCAGATCAGCCGGATCAGGGCACTCAACGATAGCACCGGTCGTTATATTGCGATGGGGCAAGCATGGAGGTATGCCAGCGGCGGCACAAGCGGTGCCTGCGCTGCCAGTGCGACTGACTTGAGTGGTACTGGCATCCGCAATCTGCTTTTAGTGGCTGCTTCGGCTGCGGATGTTGAAGCGGGCAACTGGTCGATTGGGATGCCTTACGTATCGTCCACTACCCTGATTCCCAACGAATGGGATGCAGCTCAAATTGCTGATGGTAGTGGGGATCTGCTGGCCCTCTTCCGGACTACGGTTAGTGGCGCAACCGTTCGCAGGCAGGCGAGACTCCGAGCGGAAACGGGTGTTAATTGTCCCTCTCCGACCAACGGGACGATCGGTTGCTGGGTTTTGGATCAGGCGACACTAGGGAACCCAGGCAACTTACAGCACTCGGGACATCCAGAACTGTTGACGACCCAGGAGGGTGTAATCATCGAATTTGCCACAGATAGAGTTGCCTATACGTCTGATGGCAGCAGTTGGACTACGCTGAGTGGGTTCACCGGTGGGAAGACCGACTATTATCCGCGCTCCATTCAGGATTCTACAAACGGCGACATCTACGTGTTCGGTCACGTGGGCTGTGACGATCCCTACGCCGGTTATGAGGTCGGTTGGGGAGGTAGAAGCTACACCGGCACTCCTGATCCCGTTACTGCTCCTCCTAATGGCAAGGGCTGTTGGCAAAGCAGCGGCGTCAATCAATCGATTACTATGCAGAAGTTCCGGCTGGCAGTTTCTGGCGGTTCAGTTCCTGCGGTCACCACGATGGCTGCATCCGGAATCAGTTCGACCGGTGCAACGCTCAACGGCACGGTCAACCCGAACGGCCAAGCCACCACCTACTATTTCCAGTACGGCACAACCACTAGCTACGGAACAAACACCACATCCACGTCCGCCGGTTCAGGAAGTACGGCCGTCGCCGAGAGCGCGAATATCAGTGGTCTCGCTCCCAGCACACTTTATCATTTCCGATTGGTTGCCACGAACGCGACAGGCACAACGAACGGCTTGGATCAGAGCTTTACGACCTCCGCATCCGGGACTGCTCCGACGGTTGTCACGAACCCTGCGACCGCAATCACTGCAAGCGCCGCCACGCTCAACGGCACCGTCAACCCGAACGGCGCGGCCACTACCTATTATTACCAGTACGGCACGACCACAGGCTACGGGACGAATACTGCTAGCCTGAGCGCCGGTTCCGGGACCGCAGCCGTCTCCGTACCCGTTAATATTAGCGGCCTCGCTGCCAGCACGCTCTACCATTTTCGCTTAGTGGCGTCGAACCCGACCGGCACTACTAACGGCTTGAATCAGAGCTTTACGACCTCGCCCTCGGGCGGGACAACCTATGTCCAGTCTGTGCTCAATTCCAATCCAGTCGCATACTGGCGGCTGGGCGAGGCGTCAGGCACGACGGCAGCCGATCAGAAAGGAGTCAACCCCGGCACTTATACCAATGGGGTTGTCCTTGGGGCAGCGGGCGCGGTGCCGGGCAACACGGCCGCAACTTTCGACGGCACGAACGACCATGTGGTGGCAGCCGACAGCGCCTCGCTCGATACTGGAGACATCTTCACTGCGGAAGCGTGGATAAAACCGTCGCTACTGGGCAGGTCCAACACAATCGTCAACAAGTTCGGCTCCTACTTTTTGTATCTGGATGGCGCCAACAAGATTGTCCTCTACAAGCCTAGCGTCGGGCCGATTGCCACCTCCACAACCGGCATCAGCGACACTACGAGCTTTCACCATGTGGCGGTGACAAAGAATGGGGCGACCGTCAAAATTTACCTTGACGGCGTGGACGTGACCGGCACAGTTACCAACCGGACGGTCGTGAACTCAACCGGCGGTCTATATATCGGTTCGGGCGGGGGTTACTTCAAAGGCGTGATCGACGAAGTCGCCATCTACAACACGGCTCTTAGTGCCAGCACGATTGCTGCCCACTACGCAGCAAGAAACAATTAGTGATGGGGAGTTACAGTCCCGGTCGAGATATGCGCGAATCAAATGGCTCATATCTCGACCGGGACAGAGATGGGCAATCGGACGCACATTTCCGCGGCGGTGCTAAACGACAGATAACCTGTATCTGTCTTTCAGGGTCCGCCGCCCCTTACCTTGAAAGTTATACTAGGAAGCACTCATGAACATCGGCTCACTGCTGGGCAGGCATGCGCGCTACAGACCGGAGCATATCGCGCTGATCTTCGATGAGCACCGGCTCACATTTCGAACATTCAACGGCCGCGTCAATCGTCTGGCGAACGCGCTCCTCAACTTGGGGGTTAGCAAAGGTGATAAGGTCGCCACCATTCTTCCAAATTGTCTGGAGCTGATCGAGACGTACTGGGCTATAGCCAAGATCGGGGCGGTGGTCGTGCCGCTCAGCCCTTTGCTGCGGGACAAAGCCCTTTCCACACTTCTGCGGGATTCGGAGACCACAACAATTATTACGGATAGTGATTCCACAGAAGCTCTGAATGCTATCAGACCCGACCTGCCGTCCATCGCCGCCGACCGGTATATCCTCGCCGGAGGCGAAAACGTCAGCGGCTATCAGGATTACAACGCGCTGACAGAAGCAGCCAGCGAAGAGAATCCGCCGCGGATAGAGATCACCGCCGGCGACCACTTCAACATCATTTACAGCAGCGGCACGACGGGCCTTCCGAAGGGAATCGTCCATTCACACTATGTCCGAGGGATGTACTGCACACTCTTCTCTTCGTGCTTCCGCATGTGCCCTGAGAGCATCGTCATACACGCCGGGTCAATGGTCTTCAACGGTGCTTTCGTCATGTTGATGCCGTCCATGTTCCTCGGCACGACTTACGTTCTACTCAAACAGTTCGACCCCGACACATTCATTGAGATGGTCAAGCGGGAGCGTGCGACGCACGTCATGATGGTACCTTCGCAAATTGTCGCCATGCTCAACTCGCCCGGCTTCTCCGCTGAAGCGCTACAGTCTTTGGAGGCGCTCTGCACAGTTGGCGCGCCGCTCCACCGCGAGCACAAGGAAAAACTAACCAGCGTATTGCCGGGCCGTTTCTACGAACTCTACGGCCTGACTGAAGGCTTCGTGACCGTCCTTGACAAGAACGATTACGCTGCGAAACCGGGTTCGGTAGGCGTGCCACTTCACTTTTTCGAGATGCGGATCGTGAATGACGAAGGGAAAGAAGCGGCGACGGGTGAGGTCGGCGAAATTGTCGGGCGAGGCCCCCTCCTGATGCCCGGCTACTATAAGCAAACTGAACTGACTGCGCAGGCCGTGATTGATGGCTGGCTACATTCAGGCGATCTAGGCTACGTAGATGAGGATGGATTCCTTTATCTGGTTGACCGCAAGAAGGACTTGATCATTTCGGGCGGAGCCAACATCTTTCCCAAGGACATAGAAGAGATAATCGTACAGCACCCGTCGGTGCGCGAGGCAGCCGTGTTCGGTGTCCCACATGAGAAGTGGGGCGAGACTCCTCTGGCAGCGGTAATACTTCACAGGCCAGGTGAAGCAACCGCAGAGGGATTACGTGACTGGATCAACGAGCGTGTGGACGCCAGATTTCAGCGAGTCCACGCCGTAGTCTTTATGGAGGATTTCCCACGGAGCACGGCTGGCAAAACGCTCAAGCGCGAGATGCGCGAGCCTTACTGGGCGGGACGGGAATCGAAGATTTAATCTTTTCAGAACAAGCTGATTAAATTGAGAGCAATCATCCCTGAGGAGGTGCCATCATGCCATTAGATTCTGACGCGCAAGCTGTCAGTGACCAATACGCCAAGTTTAATGCTCCGCCGATTGAGACGCTTTCGCCGGAGAACGCGCGCAACAATCCCATCCTGAAGAACGCCGTCGAGCAGATGGCCGTCGAGAGTGCGACGGTGCGCTCGGCGACGCGACCTTCGAGTTGTTCGTTCAATTTCTTTAACTCTTCTTCGGCCCGTTTGCGCTCCGTGATGTCTTCGATGATCGCCAGCATGTAAAACGGTTCGTCCGATTCCTTGCGGACTATCGTCGCCGTCATCTGCCCCCACACTATATGCTCGTCCTTGCAAAGATAGCGTTTCTCTAAAGAGTAGTCGCCAATTTCGCCTACCATCAATTGGCGTGTTAACTCCTCCTTTTCGTAATCGTCGGCGGATGCGCGCTGGATTAACTCGATAAAATATCCAGTCAACAGCCTGACTAAGATCAATTGCAGCACGAACACCACGACATCCAACAGGATGCCGCGATTGTTTTTGGCAAAAATGTTTTTGACCGGCACTGCTATCAAGTTCGAGCTAAGAAGTGGCTGAACCAAGTTTAATGGATTCACACCGCTGGCAACAGAGCAACAGAGGTCCGCTCCTGATCATTCAGACAGGGGCGACTCAAAACCATTTGAGTAACACTTCCCTTCCCGCCTTTGGAATCTATGTGAAAACATCTTCACATCATGCTGCCCCTATGTTACTCTCGCTTGCATGAACACGCCACAGGATTTAATACCTGCTACCGAAGCTCGAAAGCTGTTGGGGATCAGCCCGAAAAAGATGGCAGAACTGCTTAAAAGAAATGTGATCCGCCACTTCCCTAACCCGCTCGATGCGCGCTCAAAGCTTGTCTCGAAGAGTCAGGTGCTGAAATTGGCCACCTATAAACGGGAGGCCGCATGAAAACTATTGCCATCGCCAATCAAAAGGGCGGAGTCGGCAAGACAACGACGGCATGTAACATCGCCGCCGGTCTCGCGATTCGCGGCTACAAAACCCTCATCGTCGATCTGGACAGTCAGTGCAACACGACGACGACTTTCCTTGAGCCGGACGCGATCACGACGACACTCGCCGACGTATTGGTCGGTCATCAGATGCGCCCACCACTCGTCGAAGCCATTTATGAAACGCACATCGAAAACCTCGACCTCGCGCCTTCACACATCCGCCTGGCGATGTTGGAGCGCGCCGTGCAAATCGAAGAACAATACAGACTTAAAGATGCGTTGGAGTCTCTTGAAGGCTACGACTTCACCTTGATAGACTGCCCACCATCTTTGGGAATGACACTCACACAGGCGCTGCTTGCTACACAGTTCGTGGTCGTACCGGTCGCCGCACAGTATTACCCGCTCGAAGGTGTCATCGACCTCAAATCAACTGTGGAAGCCACCAAACGACCTAATCCGGCTCTGGCCGTGCTCGGCTATGTTGTCACAAACTTCGATACGCGTAATCGCATCTGCGCTGAGGCGCTTCAGAAAATTCAGGAAATGTTCGGTGAGGTCGTCTTCGAGACTGTGATTCGCACGAACGTCAAGTTGCAGACAGCGCCGGCTTTCCGCAAGAGCATTTACGAGCACGCGCCTGACTCGCATGGCAGTAAAGATTACGAGGCATTGACTGACGAAATGCTTGGCAGGCTGAAGATGAATTCCACCATCCGGGCCGTGGAGGCACGAGCTAAATGACAGACCCCAAAGAAACAGATAAGCCGACGGTGCAGACGCGAACGCCGAAGAAAAAAATCACCTCCGGCATCTTTGACAACCTGCGCAAGCTACCTGCGCCACATCCAGTAGAGGAAATACTCGGACTGACTGAACCGTCTAGAGCCTCTACCCCCTCTAGTATCTCTACACTTGCTAGACCCTCTACACCCTCTAGGCAGCAGAGTAGGAACCCATCTTCAGTTGCGCCTGAGCGTGATTATACGAAGGTTGCTAATTCAATTGTTCGTCAGGCCGTGCCTTCCGGCATGTTTGGTGAGCAAGGCGGCAAGAGCAAAGAGCTTTACGATACCCTGTATATATTGACGCGCGGAGCAATCATTCCAAAGCGAAAAATCAGGATTCCTAAAGACCAGTTGATGAAAAAGGCTGGAATTGGCTCTGAAGTGACTTTGAGAAAGAATCTCCTCCGGCTTCGCGCTGCAAATCTAATAAAAGAGAGCATCGTGCCCGGCGCGCACGGCGGAAATGAGTACGAAGTATTCCTGCCGGAAGAGGTTGGACTGACTGGCTCTACCCCCTCTACCCCCTCTAGTCTCGGTACAGGCTCTAACACCCCTCAGATGCAAGAGGCTGTAGAGGCTGTCGAATCGAGAGACTCTATCCCCAGTTTATCTGGAATCGAATCAACGGTTTACGATCAGGACAAGACTCTTCTTAAAGACCAGCAAACGATTGATGATGATGCTGCGCTAGCTGGGATGATCACAGCATTAAAAACCGCAACAAAAGAAATTACCGGAAGGGAAGTTCAAGCTACTGAAAATGCCCGCTGGAAAGAACTGGCCGACGTACTCATCGCAGAACTGAAGATCGCTGCCGCGCGCACGACTGTCTCAAGCGTGCCGGCATTCCTCGCCGAGCATTTGCGCCGGCGGCTCTGGAAGATTGACAAGAAGCAGGCCCGAGCCGAGGGCAGGGAATTGCCCGACGAGGCTGTCGGCGCGCCACAGGGCAGCGTGGATGCTACTTCCTGCCCGGATTGCGGCGGCTCAGGCTGGTGGTATCCAGAAGGTGAAGGCAAAGGTGTGGCCAAGTGCAAGCACGAAAAGTTAATAACGGAAAGTTGACTCTATTGTCCTGACCCTTAGCAGGAAAGATCTCTCACTCAGCTCTGAAGAGAAGGTTTCACAGGCA
>JACCVS010000400.1 GCA_013698055.1 Acidobacteriota bacterium | reverse complement strand
AAAGCCCCGCAGCCCAAAAGGTTGCGGGGCTTCTTTTTTGTTCGGATATAAATCTTACGCGAAGAGCATCGAAGCAAAAGCCTCGAAGTCAACAGCAGACCTCTTGCGAAAGTCAGTTTGACCGGATGCGAAAGCCAGTGATTTGGCGGTTGATATCTTCGGCGCTCCCGACTTTCGCAAGAGGTCTAATGAAGATGCTAATCCACTTGTCCGACCGGAATTGCGGATTACACCTCCGGGAGTTACGACCGGTCTTCAAGGCCGCTTAGACAACTTACAGGGTGGGCGAACGGTTCGTACCAACGGCGGATCATCCATCTACCATGCGGGGCAAATTGAAGTTCGCCGCCGCTTCGCCAATAACTTCCAGATGACGGGCGCTTACACTTTCTCCAAGCTCATCAGCAATGCAGATGAGGTCTTTTCTCCCGGTTTTGGGGCGTCTGAGTCCAGCTTTTTCGCAATCGCGTCGGTTTTCGGCGGAGAGCGGCTTGACCGCGCTGTGTCTACCTTTGATAAACCGCACCGGCTGAGCCTCACATATGTAGTTGAGAGTCCCTGGTTCAGAGAGCAACGCGGGTTCCTCGGAAAACTTCTCGGCGGTTTCCAAATCTCCGGCGTCACCACCTACGAAACCGGCTCGCCGTTTTCAGTCCTTAACGGCTTTGACTCTGATGGCAACTCAGGTGCCAATCGCCCCAACTTTAACCCGAATGGGCAGCGTGGAGTCCGTGCCGTTCCGCAGGTTGATGCGAACAACTTCATTACTGGTTACATCAATCCCGAAGTGATTATCGGTCAAACTACCAACGGCTCACCGATTTTTGCTCCCATCAACCCCAACGATGCGCAGTTCATTGTGAATCCTACATTCGTTCCCGGTCTTGCCGGAAGCGTAGTGCGCACTGGTAATCTCGGACGCAACACCGAGCGCACACCGCCAATCAACAACACCAACCTGTCGCTGACAAAGCGCATCAGGTTTGGAGAGACACGTGCAATAGAACTACGCTCGGATTTCTTCAACGTCTTCAATCACCCATTCTTCCCCTCGTCGGGATTCATCGCGCAGACCGCTAACTCTTTGACTCAGCGGTTCTTTTTGAATCCAGACACTCCCTCCACGAGCGGCAACGCAAGAGAAATCCGCTATCAGGTGAAGTTCATTTTCTAGTGGGGGTAGTCAAACTTGACACAGAAGATTAGGGCAAACTCTTAATCCTTCTGAAAACAAAAAGCCTCGTCGGCTATGGCAATCGACGAGGCTTTTTATTATTGTTTTGATAGTTTGGTGCTGCTGGAAGCTCTCCGCGAGTTTCAGTTCATCACCAACACATTTGCGGCTGAATACGGACGCAACGCCGGGTCTTACGTAAACCAAATCACACGCTCTGGAACGAATGAGTTTCACGGCACGGGCTTTTATAATTGGGATGGTAACGGCGTCGACGCGCTGACAACAAATCAGCAGCGTTGCGTCAACCATATAAAGGGTGCGGAAAGACATCCGCACCCTTCACATGAAAGAATAGAGCGGAAACTTTCAATGCTTGCCGGTTCGCTTCATTTTAAGTGAACCGGCAAGCATTTATTTTGCCCGCCGCAATAAACTTGCTGGTAACGTGCCGGGATGACCCAATGAGGAGACTGGAACGGGGACAGGGATAGATGTTTTGATATCTGAGACGGGAGAGTTTGAGCCTCTAGTGCAGGAAGCCAGAGCTTTGGGCCCTGCATCCTCATACTTTTATTTCTTACTGTCAGGCGCTCGCGTCAGGATTGCCTCTACTCCCCTTACTTTGAACTTGAGTGTGTCGCCTTTGGCGGTTACTTCTAGCTCGTTGGAAGCCAGCCAGTTTTCGTCAGGCTTCTGATCAAAGAACTGTATAAATTTGAGCACACCTTGAGCGGGATCGAAGGCGATCTCTTCTCCGTGAAAACTGCCGATGACTTCTTCCCCTTTGATGAACTTGCCGGAGATTCGCCATTGCCCGTTAGCGAAGTTGATAGACCAGTGTTCCTTGAATCCTATGGATTCCGAGTCGTCTCGCCATTCCCCGGCAAGGTCATTTGCTTTGCTGCCTGAGCTGGCAATCTCTAATTCGCTGGCCTTCTTCGAGCTAACATCCGGGCATTGTTCCTCGCAGCGGGCGGAGCCGGGAAACACCTTTGAGCCGACCGAGAATTCACCGTCGAAATATGGCTGCTGTTCATGGTCGCCTGGATTGAACTTAAGATTAAAGGCTATTTCCTCACCTTCATAAGTTCCGGTGATGTGCAGGCTCGGCTCAGGGCTGTTCGCTGAATAATCGCCATGAAGCTCAAGGGGATCATTTCCCCAGCCTTTGAGAATTGCCACCAGACCTTTTTGCTCTGGTTTCCCCTTTGTGAAAGTCAAAACAAGAGAGATGTTTTCGCCCCTCCAATTCCAGACACCATTTGTCAGATCGGGAGCCACTGTGTTGGCAGATGCCGACGGCGCGCCGAATAAAACGAGCAGTCCGGCACACATGGCCAGCACTCTAAAGATACGTGGGGGGAACTTAATCATGATCTTTTAATTGTTCAAGCTGAGAGCCGCGAGTGATTTCTATCTCTTATTCATGCCATTAAGAAATTCAGACATGCCACCGACTGGACTAGCGCAGTTTAATGATTTTGCGCTGGCTGTCAAGTCAATTTGCCGCCTCTGGCGTAGAAGACAAAAAAAGAGAGAAAAAATTGGGCGTTGCTTCCGAAGAGGCAACGCCCTTGAGTCAACAGTCGTAGGTTTAATCAGCCGCTTTAGAAGTCGAAGCGACCGACAAACTGGACAATGCGTGGATCAAACGCAGAGGTAGACTGGCCGAAGTTGCTGCTGTTGATGGTGTTGACCGGCTGGCGGAGATTCACACGATTAAAGATATTGAAGAAGTCCGCGCGAATCGTAAACTTGTATCGCTCAGTAACTGGAATGCGCTTGATGAGCGAGAAGTCCACCTTGTTGAAGGCCGGGCCGACGAAAGCGCTGCGCGCCACCGTGCCCTGACGCCCAATCCGCTGGTTGGTGCACGTAGTATTACCTGTAGCAGTGACCGTAACCGTTCCAGAGCATGGATTGCGGAATTGGTCCCTAGTCGGGCCGGTCTGCGTGCGCGGATCAAGTCCCGCCGTCGCACCCAGACGAGTGAAAGTACCCACCGGGGCATTCGGATCGGCGAAGTCGGCACGCTGGCCGAAGCCTGAACCGGCACTATCCGTGCCGCCAAAGACGCTGTAGGGATTACCCGACTGCGCCTGAGCAATGCTGGACATTGACCAATTACCGAGCACTAGATCGAGCGCCTTATTCTCAAACTTGAACGGCAGTTCATAAATGAAGTTGAGGACAAAGCGATGACGGGTGTCAAAACCCGAGTTACCTCTCTCAGGCGCGGAGAAACCACCTGCGAATCCTGACGAATCGCGTGGGAAGGTGCGCTCGCCAGCTTGCCCGACCAGCGGGTCGGTGGAGTTGTCAATTGAGTGACTCCACGTATAAGCACCTTGAATCTGACCCAGACCGAAGCGGCTGTTGCTCAGGGTCTTCGTCAGTCTCAATTGCATAGCGTTGTAATTTGACTGACCGACTGCAAGATTGAGCGCGACGTTAAAGAAGTCCTGAGTGAGCGAGCCGTTCAGGAAGTTGTTGAAGGTCGAGGTCGGGCTGATCGTCCTGTTCGTGCCGAGAATCGCGTTGACACGGGGGACGCTGACAAGCTGACCATCAATGACGCGCAGCAGATTAGTTCCCTTGTTGCCGACGTAATCGGCTTCGAGCAGAAACGCATTACCCAACTCGCGCTGGAAACCAAAGTTATAAGCCTGCGTGTATGGAGTCGCGAACTTGGACTGGAACTGGTTGTTGCCCGGCAGCGCGAAGATGACAGGGAAAATAAACGCATCTACCGGCACGACAGGGCTAGCGACCAGTGTTGTGGGACGTGCGATGGTATCGACAGTATCAACCGGGAAGTTGGCGAAATCCTGCTGGAACGGCGGGTTGCCGCGAGCGTTGCTGAACAGGTTGCCGAAGACGCGGTCATAGAAAACACCGTAGCCGCCGCGAATTGACATCTTTCCGGGGCCGCCCGTTATCTTCGAGATGAAACCAGTCTCGAAGGCCGGGCTGTAGTTGAAGCCGAAGCGCGGAGCAAAGTTGTTGTAGTCGCTCTCGTAGAGACCCTGTCCCGGATTACCGGAGTTTTGGCCGACAAGCTGGAAGGTAAAACCCCCCGCCGGACGGAATCCGCTTGGATCCTGGTTAACCAGCGTCGAGAGTTGACCATTGACTTCATACGGCACGCCGTTAACTTCGTAACGCAAACCGTAATTGAGCGTCAAATTCGGACGCACTCTCCAGGTATCCTGGTAGAAGAGATTAAGCTCGCGAGTGCGAAAGCCGCGATAGTCCTGATCCGTGCGGTTGCCGTTCTTATCGAAGAACTGCGACTGCGTTTGCTGCCCGACCAGCCCAAACAGAAAAGAAGAAAAGTTCTGAATCGTTCCCGCCAACCCAGCCAGCGAAAGGTCGGCGGTGCCGGCGTTGTTTTGCAAAAGAGGAATGCCGAAATCCGTCGGCACGTTGAAGTTGAGTGTCTCCGAACGGCCAAAGTTATTAGCGCCGTTCGAATAGATGAAGCGAGCCTCAAAGCCGCCCTTGAAAGTGTGATTACCACGAACGTAGGTCAACTGATCGCTAATGGACGTAGTACCGGAGAAGCGGAACTGCGTATCGAAGCTGCCTAACACACCCGATGGACCTGCAAACGTCAGGTTGAGCAGCCGACCGTTGGTTCCACCAATCGCGGGGGTCGGGGCACCACCCGAAGCAGCTAAGAATCTGGCGTTTGCGTCACCGATGGTCGTGGAAATTCCCAAATCGCCAGGGCCGCCGAAAGTCGCTTCCGCGCGGTTGTAGCCAATTTGCGCCACATTAACCATATTGGCGTTGAGGTTCGAGGTCAGGCTCAGCGACGTGCGGTAGCCTTTTTGCGGGGTGACGAGTTGATCGTTCGTTCCGGGGAAAGTGTTAGGGCTGAAGATGAAAGTGCCTTTATTGGCATTGAGACTTCCCGTCAGCGTGTGCTTTTGGGAGAGGTTCCAGTCAACGCGCGCGTTGTACTGATCCTGGGTGTCCCGGAAAGTATCAGAGAAGCGGAACTCCTCAAACACACCCGGCAACGTTCCTATGCCCGGCCTATTCGGCAACGGGAAAATCGCGTTCAGGAGAGCTGTGGCAGCCGGATTGACCGGAAAACCAAAGGTGTTGTTTATGCTGCTTGCACGGGCATCAATCCTCTGCGCGCCGCCAGGCAAAACACCCGCCGGAAGATTGAAGATACCAATACGAGCAGCCGCCGTCGGCACAGTGCGTAGCTGCTGGGAGCCGCGCGTGAAGCGGTCGCCTTCGTAGTTAAAGAAGAAGAAGGCTTTTTCTTTGATGATCGGGCCGCCGATAGAACCACCGAATTGCTTACGCTGGAGCGGATCCGCCTCACCCGTTATGTCGAAGAAGTCACGCGCCGAGTAAGCATCGGAGCGGTAATATATGTACGCACCGCCGTGAAACTCGTTGGTGCCGTTCTTGGTCGCCGTCGTGATGATAGCGCCCGAGTTACGACCGTATTCAGCGTTGAAGTTGCCGGTGATGACGCGAAATTCCTGGGTCGCATCAATGTTCGGGGTCGCCAGACCGCCGGGGATGCCGGGAACGTCGGTGTCGTTGTTATCTGTGCCGTCAACTAAAAAGTTATTGTTGCGCTCGCGTTGGCCGTTGACGGAGAAACCACCGAGGCCACTCTGCGTTTGCACCGTTCCGGGAGCCAGCAGCACGAGGCTGTTCGGATCGCGGTTAAGCAACGGCAAATCAATAATTTTTTTGTTATCCAGTAGTGTCGAGAGTTGCTGATCTGTAGTGTTGATCTGCGTCTGGGCATCGCCGGTCGAGATCACGACGGTCTCAGACGCACCCTGCGGACTCAATACCAAATCTTGTGTGGTATTGAACGACACAGAGACCTTCACGCTCTGGACTGTACTGGATGCGAACCCGCTTCCGGTTGCCGTCACATTATACAAGCCCACGGTTAGGCTCGGAATGGTGTAAGCGCCGCTATCACTGGTAGTGGCACTACGCTTTTCGCCTGTTGACTGGTTCGTAGCCTCGACGGTTACGCCCGCAACGACGGCTCCCGCCTGATCGGTTACGGTTCCACTGATGGTGCCGTCTGATGCCTGACCAAAAGTCAGGTTGACAGCTCCCACCAACGCGAACAGGAAAAGTACGCCTGTAAATCTTATCATCTGTTTGAACATATTATTCTCCTTACTGGCAGTTCTCAGAATTGAATAACAAACCACATCGCCAGAAAATTGTGATTGCTGCGGTTTGAAGGTTGTGAGGGATACATATTCTGCAAAATTTGATGCGCGCCTGCGAGATGAATTCTAACGAAAAGGACATAGGGGGTTTATTACCGTGAAACTCCTGCCAGCAAAAGCTATTCCAGCGCCAACAAGTCGCCTGGATAATGGCTTTTTATTGGCATTAACCGCCTGTTTGTTGAGCGAAATCCGAAAATTCAAATCGCCCGTCCAATTTTATGGAATTGTTTGAGGAAGCCGGGGCGCAACAAAAGCGAAAAACGATGGAACTCTATCCTTTTAAAGGCTTGGCTGGATAGCTCCATTGCCCGTGAACAAAGGGTCGTCCGCCGGAGCGTGATTCTACTCGCCGGGGCTTTTCTTCACGACCTCGAACTCAAAGTGCAGTTCCTTACCGCGAAAAATATAGGAGAGATAAAACTCCCAGAACTTGCGCGTGAACCTGAACGACGGCGAGCGCTGATCCAGGTTGGTGATGAACTCGAACCCCAGCGCACGCCACAAATTCGCCAGCGAGACGTAAATGCGAATCGGCTTCAACTCAACATCCGTGTAGAAGGGAAAGAGCCTGCGATCCTGCATGAAGCAATTGAACGTGTAGCTGTTGAAGTGATTGCGGTGGGTCGGATCGGTTGCCCAATCGGGGTTGGTGTAGTGAGGCGTGACGATTTTGATTCGCCCGCCGGGCTTGGTTATGCGATGCAACTCGGAGACGAAGGCCATCACATCCGGCACATGCTCGATGACATGACGGCTGATGATTTCATCGAATTCGTTGTCGGGGAAAGGATACGGCACGACGCCGAGATCATGGATGACATCGGCATCTGTGCGCGGGTTGAAGTCTATGCCGATAGCGCCCGGATACTTGTTGCTTCCGCAGCCGACATCGAGAATTTTCTTACCTTCAGATTCTGCAACCTGATCGGCTTTCGTTTTCGATTGACTCATGGATAGATGTCAGATGTCAGATGTCAGATGCTAGTTTTCAGTTTTTCACTGACATCTAACATCCAGCATCCGGCATCTGCTTTTCAAGCATTCGAGCGAATGATGCGAAGTCCAGCGCGTAGATGGGGAGATTGATCTGCCGCTCGAAGTCATTGAGCGTCGTGCCGTCGAGCATGACGGCCTCGCCGCTCTTCAGTGATGAGCCGGGAATGATAACGAACTTGCCCCGCACAAGTTCACGCGCTGCCGTGTAGCATTCTGCGGTGAGAAGCCCGGCCACAGAGACATCGCCGCCGAAGTAACGATTCTCGACTCCCAAGACATGCAGGCGCGTGCCCGTGCGCGCGTTCAAATTCTCAACCAACTTCTTTAGCACAGGAGCGAAGAGCATTCCCGTCATCATCGTTCCATGAAGGCGCGCAGGATTTTTCGGCGGATTGCGTTCGAGCCTGCGCAAGAGCTTCTGAAAATCATTATCGAAAGAACGAACCATCCCGATGCCGTCTTCGATCTGCGGGTAATCGCCGTAGTGGCGGCGCGTGGGGATGCCTTTACCTGCGCGCAGGTAAATCTCATCGCCGAGAAAGGCGAAGGTCGTGCCCAAAGTTTTACGAAACTCGCGTTGAAGCGGAATGACCTCGCTGATCGTGCGGCGGCAGAACTCAGGCGTGACGGGCGTCAGCCGCTCGTCCGTGTTGTAGCGCGTCAGTCCCAACGGAACAATCGCCACGCTCTTGACCTGTGGGTGAAGCGCGGCGAGATCACGAATAGTGCGCTCTAAAATTTCGCCGTCGTTGATTTCAGGACACAGCACGACCTGTGCGTGAATCTCTATCCCCGCGCCGAGCATCCGCTTCACCTTCCCAGAGATGTCTGCGCGCTGGCGATCCACGCCCAGCAGGCGAGCGCGAACATCAAGGTCGGTCGCATGAACGGAGACGTACTGCGGCGAGAGACGCTGCTCGATGATGCGGCTCATCTCATCTTCGGTGATCGAGGTGAGCGTCGTGTAGTTGCCGTTGAGGAAAGAGAGGCGGATGTCTTCATCACGGATAAAAAGCGATGGGCGTGCCGTTTCGGGATTGCCTTTGCAGAAACAGAAGATGCATTCGTTAGCGCACTGCCGTGGAACGATCTGCTCGAAGCCGAGACCGAAATCCTCGCCCTCGTCGCGCTCAACATCCAGTTCCCACTCTTCGCCGCTCTTTTTGCGAACTTCAAAAACGATCTCCGTTTCGCCGCCCGTCTGGAAGCGAAAGTCCAGATAGTCGCGCACAACGCGCCCGTTGACTTTGATGATGCGGTCGCCCGCTTCCAAATCCCAATCGGCGGCGAGGCTCTCAGGCGCAACGTCCGTGATTTCTACGCCCCGGCGTCTGATCTGTGTGACGGCTGGGGCGACGGCAAACTCGTACATGAAAAATCCTATTCTACTTCCGGTTCAGCTAACGCCGGATGGCTCTGAAATCCTGTCTCCGGTCTGTACTGCCTGCAACAGCCGTTTCAAAGGCTGTTGAGCGAAAACGCCAGTATAACAAAGCGGCTTTGTTTTGTTGAGTTGGTATGACTCGTCCGGGCAAAACGCCGCGAATGATGCGGCACTTTGACTGGTCATCCTTGTCAAAATGATAGTTGTTGACAGGTCAGCGTGAACTAATTTAATCTGATTTTGGCTGACACGAACCGTTGTCGTCATCCATCCAAAGATATTCTCTCCCAATTAATAAAATTATATCTCGTTCAAATGCCATAGCTTATCCAACCACGGGAGCGAAGTTAGCTGGCACATCGAATCATTCCCGAGAGCTTTTGTCCTAACAGAGGCACAATGCTTGCTGTGGAGATTCGTGCGGCACCTCGCAAGAAAGCCCGCTCAGCTCAGTGAGGTCAGACCATCTCAAGATGAATACATCGGAAGAAGTCACCGCCCCAAGCGGCGCACCAATCACTCTCCCAATTTCAATGACGCACGCCGTGCTCGGCACGATTCTGATTGTCGAAGACGACCGCTCCATTCGCCGCTATCTCGAAGTAATTCTACAGCGCGCAGGATATAGCGTCGTCGCCGCCGCAGACGGCCTCGAAGCGATGAAGGCTGCTCTCACTTCCAGTATAGATGCCGTCGTTACGGATGCGATCATGCCGCATTTGAACGGCTATGAGCTTTGCAGATTTCTCCGGCATCATCCGAAACTCTCTCGCCTGCCCGTCATTCTCCTGAGCGGCTTTGAGCACTCAGATGCCGCGCATGAGATGAACGACCGCCCCGACTTCTATCTCGCCAAGCCCGTGCGCCCGGAAGAACTCACAGGCTGTTTGGCTCGCCTGCTATTGAAAGCCGCGTAATCAAAAGTAAACAGGCAAAAGAGAAGAACTGGATAAGTCTAAAGTCCAATGTCCAAAATCAACAACCTGTTTGTTGATTTTGGACATTGGACTTTAGACTCTATTTTTTCTTACGCCGTCGTCTTCGCCGTTGTAGTACCGAGCATTTCGTCAAGCGGGGTGTAGGTGATTGCCTGCGCGACAGCGACGGCTTCGTAGGTCAGGTGTCCTGCGTAGGTGTTGACGCCCTCCTTTAGTCCCGGATCGCTGGAGATAGCATCTATGAAACCTTTGTTTGCAAGTTTCAGGGCATAGGGCAGCGTCGCGTTGGTCAAGGCAAAGGTCGAAGTGCGCGGCACTGCGCCGGGCATATTGGCCACACAGTAGTGAAGCACATCTTCGACGTAGTAAGTCGGATTAGAGTGCGTGGTCGGATGCGTCGTCTCAATACAGCCGCCCTGATCAACCGCCACGTCAACGATGACTGCGCCTTTCCGCACATCCTTCAGCATCCCGCGCGTGACGAGTTTCGGCGCAGCCGCGCCAGGCACCAGCACTGCGCCGACGATCAAATCGGCCTCCGACACAGCATCGTGAATCATGTAGGCGCTGGACGCGAGTGTCGAAATCTTCGAGAGGAAGATGTCGTCCAACTCGCGCAGGCGGTCGAGATTGTTATCAATAATCGTGACGTGCGCGCCCATGCCGACGGCGATCTTCGCGGAGTTTGTGCCGACCACACCGCCGCCGATGATGACGACGCGCGCCGCAGGCACACCCGGCACTCCGCCCAAGAGAATGCCGCGCCCGCCGTTCATCTTCTCAAGATAGGTTGCGCCGACCTGAATCGCCATGCGCCCGGCGACTTCGGACATCGGCGTCAGCAGCGGCAGCGTGCCCTTCCTGTCGGTGATGGTTTCGTAGGCGATGCCCGTCACTTTGTTCTTGAGAAGCGCCTCGGTCTGCATTGGGTCGGGCGCAAGGTGCAGATAGGTGAAAAGCAACTGGCCCTCGCGCATCCGCGGGTATTCGGGCGCAATCGGCTCTTTCACCTTGACGACCATCTCGCCTTCAGCCCACACATCGTCGGGCGAATCGAGAATGGTCGCGCCAGCACGCTCATAAAGCTCATCCTCGAAGCCTGAGCCTTCGCCCGCGCCTCGTTCTACGACGACCTTATGTCTCGCATCCGTCAGAGCGCGCACGCCCGCAGGCGTCAGGCCAACACGATACTCGTTGTCTTTAATTTCCTTCGGCAGTCCAACTATCACTTTGCTGTTTCTCCAATCACTCGGGAAGAGTTAAAAGCTGAATATCCGTTCGATGAGCGTGGCCGTGACCTTCTACTCTGATTCTCCGGCAACAGTCAATCTGCACTTTCTTCCAGATCAATCTGTGCGCGTTGCAGCTTGCCGCTGTAGTCAACATAAACGGATTTCCATTCGGTGAAAATGTCCAGAACTTGCGTGCCCGCTTCGCGGTGGCCGTTGCCTGTGGCTTTCGTGCCGCCAAAGGGAAGATGAACTTCCGCGCCGATGGTCGAAGAATTGACGTAGAAGATGCCGGTGTACATTTCCTGCATCGCGCGAAAGGCTCGGTTGACATCCTGCGTATAGATGGCCGCTGACAATCCGTAGCGCACGCCGTTGGCGATTTCAACAGCTTCATCAAGCGAGCTTGTCGGGATCACAGCCGTCACGGGGCCGAAGATTTCCTCCTGCGCGATACGCATGTCGGGCGCGACATCCGTGAAAACAGTCGGCTCGATAAAGTAGCCGTTGGCGTGCTCGCCTTTCGTCAACCTGTTGCCGCCACACGCCAGCGTCGCGCCATCTTCGCGCTGGCCGATTTCGATGTATCCGAGAATCTTGTGAACCGCGTCGGCGTTGATGACAGGCCCCATCTCCGTCTTTGCGTTTGCGCCGTTGCCGACGCGAAGTTGAGAAGCGCGCTCCACGAGTTTCTTTGAGAACTGCTTGTAGACTTTTTTATGAACGACGATGCGCGATGAAGCCGTGCAGCGTTGCCCGGAAGTTCCGAAGGCTCCCCAGACCGCGCCCTCGACCGCGAGGTCAACGTCGGCATCATCCATCACGATGATGACGTTCTTGCCGCCCATCTCAAGCGAGCAGATGGCGTTTCTCTCGGCGCACGCGGACGCAATGATGCGCCCTGTCTCAGTCGAACCCGTAAATGAGATCAAGCGCAGCGCCGGATTATTAGTGATGGCCGCGCCAGCTGTCTCACCATAGCCTGTAACGAGATTGACGACGCCCGGCGGAATACCCGCTTCCTCGCAAGCTTTGACCAGATTGTAAGTCGAGAGCGGAGTGTCTTCGGAAGGCTTGATGACGACCGTGTTGCCGCAGACGAGCGCCGGAATCAGTTTCCAGGAGGGAATCGCCATCGGAAAGTTCCAGGGCGTAATCAATCCACACAAGCCCACGGGCTGGCGCACGCACATCGCGAACTTGTCCGGCATCTCGGCGGGTGTGGTGAAGCCGTGAAGGCGGCGGCCCTCGCCCGCAGTGTAGTAGGTGCAGTCAATCGCCTCCTGAACGTCGCCGCCGGTCTCTTTCAGGACTTTGCCCATCTCGCGCGTCATGTCCGCACTGTAACTTTCCTTATTGCGAATCAGAATCTCGCCGAGACGGAAAAGAATTTCCGCGCGACGCGGCGCGGGCGTGCGCCGCCAGCGATCAGAAGCGTTGCGCGCCGCATCAACAGCCGCGTCCACATCTTCTCTGTTCGAGAGCGGGAAACGGCCAACCAGATCGCGCGTGTCCGCCGGGTTGACGTTCTCAAACGTCTCACCCGATG
>JACCVS010000398.1 GCA_013698055.1 Acidobacteriota bacterium | reverse complement strand
CGCCGCATCATCGGTGAGACGAAAGTCGAGGGTGTGGAGATCATGCGCGGCGGCGCGCTCAAGCCTTTCCAGATGGCCGTGCAGGGAGTGCTGGTTCGCATCGGGGTTGAGCCGAACACGGAATTGTTCCGCGAGCAGTTGCACGAGGACGAGCGCGGTTACATCATCATCACGGGTGAACAGGAAACGAGTGTGCGTAATGTCTTCGCCGTGGGCGATGTTTCCAATCCGCTGGCCCCGACCATCAGCGGCGCAAGCGGCGCAGGCGCGACCGCCGCCAAAATCATCAGTGCGCGCCTCAATCAGGAGAAACGCTGATATTTGCTTTCTCCGGAGGACGCTGTTAATTTTCTGAACACAACGGGAAAGGTCATCGGTGTCTGAGTGAGCTACGGAACGATCACTCCGGCGGAGCTTCAGAAGCGCCGCGAGCGTGGGGAGGAATTTTTACTCATAGACGTGCGCGAGCTTGAAGAGTACGAACTCGCGCGCATTGAAGGTGCGCGCCTGTTGCCGCTCAGTCAGTTCAACGAATGGGCTTCGTCGCTCGACCCGGAGACCGAAGCGGTCGTGATGTGCCATCACGGGATTCGCAGCGCGCAGGTGTGCGCTTATCTCGCGCGGCAGGGATTTAAAAGCCTCAGCAACCTTGAGGGCGGTATTGATCGCTGGTCTTACGACGTTGACCAAAGCGTCCCGCGATATTGATTGATTGTGCTTGAGAGATTACTGGTTCTCTCAAGTAGAGATGAGTCCCGGCCTTTTTGCGAGGTGAAGATGAACAAAACCGAAGCGTTAATCACGACGCTGGAGAACGCCACGGCGATTATCGTCCCGCTCGTGCGCGAAGTTCCGGCGGAGAATTTGAAGCGCCGCCCGCAGCCCGGCAAGTGGTCGGCGCATGAGCACGCCTGTCATCTGGCAGAAGTGCATCCGCTCTTCTTCTCGCGACTCGAATTGATGTTGAATGAATCGCGCCCGCGCTTCACTACATACAACCCGGATGAAGCGATGGAGGAAGGCGCGCTGCTCGAAGTTGATCTGGAGGAAGCCTTGGAGCGATTCTCTCACGACCGGGCGCGGCTCGTCGAGGAGTTAAAGGATTTATCGGAAGACGACTGGCTGCGCGAAGCCGTTCATGAGGAGTACGATCATTATTCCGTCTTCATCATGTTTCGCCACCTCATTCTGCACGACATGCTGCACGCATACAGGATTGAGCAGTTGCTGTTGATAAAGAATTGGGCGGATTGAAAGCCGAAATGATGAGTGCGAATAAAGAGAGCGGCGGAAACAGCCCGGCGTACACGGAGATGCACATCGTGGCTTATCCAATCGAGTACATCGCCGGCATAGACCTCTTTAACGAGGGTGAGTTTCATGCGGCGCACGATGCCTGGGAAGACCGCTGGATGGGCGAGGTCGGGAGGGACGAGAAACTTTTCCTGCAGGCAATGATTCAATCGGCGGTGGCGTTTCACCATCTGGAAATCGGGCGACCCGGCGCGGCGCGGCGAATGTACCAGATGGCGAAAGAGAAGTTTGCGCGGCTCGGCGTGAAAAACTTTATGTCGCTCGACCTTGAAGATTATCAAGCGCAGCTCGACCGCGCTTTGTCGTGGCTCTTAACTGTGCCAGACCCGCGCGAGCTGACGCAGCCGGAGATGACATTGCCCGTTATCAGGCTGCTGCCGGAAGTGATGGAGTTTGATTGATGAGCGTTGAGGTTGAAGAAAGCCGGACCGGGATAACGACAGCGCGACGCGCAGAAGCAGTCAAGCGAAGCGGGCGGATTGTAGCGCTTGTCAGGGACATTCGCTTGCTGCTCATCGCGTTGTGGCTGGGCGGCGCTGTCTTCTTCAGCGCGACGGTCGCGCCGAGCGCGTTTGGCGTGCTTCGTGCGCGCAACGTCGCTTACGCGAACGAAGCGGCAGGCTCGATTGTGACGCGCACGCTTGCGGTCTTGAACACGGGCGGATTCATCATCGCGCTGTTGCTGCTGGCGAGCGCGTTTCTCTTCCGCCAGGGGGTGAAACGCCGCGCGTTTTTAGCGGAAACAATCTCGCTCGCCGTTATCGCGCTGGCGACGGGCATCGGGCAGTGGATAATCGCCGCACGAATGCTCGCACTACGCGCCGGGATGGGACGCCCTATTGACGACGTGGCAAGTGACGATCCGCTGCGTGTAAGTTTCAACGGTCTGCATGGTTATTCAGTCATGGCGCTCTCCGTAGCGATCATCGCCGCCGCGGTTACGTTACTGCTGATAGCGCGAAGGAAAAAGCAGGTGCCGGATGTCAGACGTTAGATGCCAGCCGGAAAATGACACCGAATATCCAGCATCTGACATCTGTACTTGAAGAGGGGAAATCTTTTGATGGAGATAATCGAGAGAGTTGATGAGTGGAGTAAACGCTACGGACACTGGCAGCAGGGGCGCACGCGTGGTAGCCCGCGCAGCGAGGTCGGAAGCGATTACCCGTTTGTCGAGAACAAGCGCGCGCCTTTCACTCCGGCCAGACGCGCTTTGCCGATGATGAATCTCGCGCTCATCTCGTCGTCGGGCGCGTACATCAACGGCACAGATTCTTACGACACGAACATGGTCGGCGGCGATATCGAACTGCGTGAGATCCCACGAGAGGTTGAAGGCGAAGATTTGCTTTACTGCGCGCGGGGTTGGGACACCGAAGCGGTCATACAGGACAGAAATGCTCTGATGCCGATTGACCGGCTCGCGGAGTTTGAAGGCAACGGCATCATCGGGCGGCTAAATCCAGTGTGGTGGAGCTTCTGCGGTCACATCCCCGACGCCGCGAAGCTCGTCGAAGATATGTTGCCGAACTTGATCGAGCGCGTGAAGCGTTACGAAGTTCAGGCTGCCCTGCTCGTTCCGGCCTCGCGTCTCTGCCATCAATCAATCGCGCTCGTTGCGCGTGGGCTTGAGTTGGAGGGGATTCCGACGATGATGCTGGCCGTCGAAAAGGACGTGGTAGAGCTTGTCAGACCGCCGCGCTGCTGTTATTACGACGGCGAGCTTGGCAGCGTTGCGGGTCGTCCGAACTGGCCTGAACATCAGCGCCGCATCCTCGACGAAGCTCTCCGCCTGCTTGAGCCGATGGATCAACCGACCATCCATAAACTCGTCGTCGAGTTGGAAAGTCAGGTTGAGAAGGAACGCGGGGAGAGATAAAACAGTGACAAGTGACGAGTGACAAGTGACGAGCAAGAAGAAGAATAAAACAAGAGAACAGATGCGCGCTCCTGTTTTAACTTGTCACTCGTCACTTGTCACTTGTCACTGCTTTTTGCGTTGCTTGCGCGATTATTTCCGTGACCTGATCGAAA
>JACCVS010000377.1 GCA_013698055.1 Acidobacteriota bacterium | reverse complement strand
TCAACTCATCAGCTTCGCCGGTTCGATTGATTGTCGTCGCGTAGCCACCTGGATTGTTGATTCCCTGCCCTGTGGATTGCAGATGTTTCGCGTATCTTCTGCACTCTTCGATTGAGAACCTGGAACCCACCCGCACACCCGCCGCAGGCTTTCCCTGTGTTTGTGTGTTTTCTTTTTGTGTATTTTCTTTATTGTCGGAAGTCTCTTCACCTGCTGAAATTTTTGCAGCAGGTGAAAGATTTGCAGGGGGTGCAGTTTTTGCGCGGGCTGCTTGCGGTAATAACATCTGGAATGTGACGCCTCTCGCGTGCTGATTCTTATTATCCAGATCAACAAGCACTCGCCGAATGAGCCGTCTTTTCTCCAAAACCTGAACACAGGTTGTTACCTGCCGGGCGCTGAGATTACAAGCCTTTCCGAGCTTACCCATGCTTACATGACATGTGTCCTTCTGGAATCCCCAAGTGAGCCTGTAGAGCCTTAATAGAATGCTTTGTTCTGAGGTCCTAAGGGTTGGTAAGATGTCCTCAAATATTTCGTTCGGAATGCGAGTATGCTGCTCAGGCCGTGAAAAGATTGCAGGGGCTGCAATGGGTTCAGCGGCTGAAATTTGCAGGGGCTGAGCGGTTGAAATTTCAGGGGCTGTAATTATTTCAGCCGGTGTACTATTTTCAGGGGGCGCAGATATTACACCGGCTGCAGTTACTTCAGGGGCCGAAGATATTGCAGGGGGTGAAATATTTGCAGCGGCTTTCTCGGCAGCTTTTTCTCTCTGCTGCTTCTCTTCTATAGCGAAGAGTTTAGCCATGCCGGTGTATTTACGCTCGCTGCTCATACGCGCACAATGTCCTCACGCACAATCTCAAAAGCCTCCATCGTGACGGATTTCTCTCCCATCAGATTTGTCGAAGTCTCATAAGCCTGTGCACAGAGTTTCAGGATTTCACGCGGAATGCCCTTCGTCATCTCGTAGATGGCTTCCATGACTTCTTCTGGGAAGGGAAGCGGCATTTCAGCTTGCTCGCAACGGTGAACGATCATTCGCTTCATCTCGCTGAAGGAAAGCGGATCCAGAAGGGAATAGGCGAAGACCCTAGAATCTATTGCCTTATTCCTTTCTTCTTTGAGTCGGTCGCGGAGTTCGAGCTGACCGGCGAGGACAAACTGAATAAGCTTTGCCGTGTTGGTCTCGAAATTCAACATCGAGCGGATTGATTCCAACATCTTCTGGTCGAGCTTCTGTGCCTCATCCACGAAGATAACGACATTGACTTTGTTGCTGTATTGTTCGGCCAGATAATCTTTGAGTTCGTTCTCCTGCTTGAAATAACTCTTTCTCAGAGGTACGTCCAATTCACCACAAAGTCCCTGTAAAAAGGCAAAATCACTCTTAAAGGAGGGATTCGGGATAAAGGCGGTGCGATAGTCCTCCCGGGCGAGAAAATCGCCATAGAGGAGCCGTACGACGCTCGATTTGCCCATTCCTACATCACCCAGAATACAGGTCAGACCTTGCCGCTTGTGAATCGTGTAGCGGATCTTGTGCAGGGCGCTTTTTAGGCCAGGGGTGATGAATAGCGTGGCTGGGTTCGGTGATAGTGAAAAGGGATCCTCAATCATAATTTCAGGGTTGTATCATGATTCTTGGGTGATAATCAACGCTTATTTCAGCCTCACTCGAATCTTTCAGGACTGACTATTAACATTATAGATTTTAGGGTTTACAACTAAGGGTCCCTAACAAAACCTAAGTTCGCCGTGTAAAATATGTGACATGGCGAAACAGTTGATAACTGACGAACTGTGAGCGGTCATTAAGCCTTTGCTCCCTCCCGAACCTGAGAAGTCGAAGGGCAGTCGCCCACGCGTCCCCGACCGTGACGTGCTGCGGGGCACCCTCTTTGTCCTCTCTACGGAGCTGCCGTGGGAGTATCTGCCACCAGAGATGGGCTGCGGCTCTGGGATGACCTGCTGGCGACGATTGAAAGAGTGGCATGAGGCCGGAGTCTGGCATAAGTTGCACCGCGTCTTGTTAGACCGCCTCGGCCAAGCCGACCGCATTGACTGGTCACGCGCCTCGTTGGACTCGGCGAGCGTGGCCGCGGTCGGAGGGCACTAAAACCGGGAAGAATCCAACGGATCACGGCAAACCGGTCACGAAGCGCCATCTTGTGGTTGAAGCCACGTGGCATCGCGCGCAAGGGCGTCGAGAGTAGCGAGAGGTTGGGTCGCCATCGCTGGGTGGTTTACACAGGAAACCGTCTCTCCCTTTCCGCCACACACTGCTGGCAAACGCCCCACAAATCAAGATGGGAGCATTTCAACATTCTGGTGGTTTAACTTAAGAATCACGAAAAGCGCTAATAATGCTGGATGGAAGCGGTCGAGTGCAATGGCACGATAATTGCTCCTTGCAACGTGGCAAAGGTAGCATCTGATATACATTAGTATTACATGAGGAAGCGTCAGACTGAACCTATATCTAGCGACTCCGCTTAAACCATACGTTCTCCTCAGCATCCCACACCTTGATTACAAAACCCCTACTTACATATCACCGCTGATACTAGCGTTGATATCACTCTCTTGGTTTTCTTCCTGGTAAAAGGGATTGATTTATTAGTTGAAAACTCTAATTTGGTCTCGCGTGAGAATCAAACCTTGGATTACTTCCAAAACATCGGTACGCGAGCCGCAAACAAAACGGAGGGATAAATGGTCACTGAAACAATAAATATAGAACAAAAACCGATGCTCGATGGCGACCCCATCGCGGTGGAGATCGTCGCTGAGGTCCGGCGTGCCGAGGCTCTGTTGAAAGCCGGGGCTTTGCAGAACGCTATTTTCAACAGTGCTAACTTCTCGAGCATCGCGACCGATGAGAAGGGGGTCATTCAAATCTTTAATGTCGGCGCGGAGCGCATGCTCGGCTACGCGGCGGCTGATGTAATGAACAAGATCACGCCGGCTGATATCTCCGACCCGCAGGAAGTGATCGCGCGCGCCAAAGCTTTGAGTCTTGAATTGGGAACCCAGATTACTCCAGGGTTCGAAGCCCTGGTGTTCAAGGCCTCACGCGGGATTGAGGACATCTACGAGCTGACCTACATCCGTGAGGACGGGAGCCGGTTCCCGGCCATCGTGTCGGTCACGGCACTGCGCGACGACGAAGAGGGAATCATTGGTTATCTTTTGATAGGTACCGACAACAGTGCCAGAAAGCAGGCGGAAGAGGCGTTGCTCAAGGCGGGAGCGTTGCAAAATGCCATTTTCAACAGTGCTAACTTCTCGAGCATCGCGACTGACGCGAAGGGTGTCATCCAGATTTTCAATGTCGGCGCGGAGCGCATGCTTGGCTACGCGGCGGCTGATGTGATGAACAAGATCACGCCGGCTGATATCTCCGACCCGCAGGAAGTGATCGCGCGCGCCAAAGCTTTGAGTCTTGAATTGGGATCGACCATCACTCCCGGCTTTGAGGCGTTAGTCTTCAAGGCGTCGCGGGGGATCGAGGACATCTACGAGCTGACCTACATCCGCCAGGATGGGAGCCGGTTCCCTGCCGTGGTGTCGGTCACGGCACTGCGCGACGTGCAGGATTCGATCATCGGTTATCTGTTGATCGGCACCGACAATACTGCCCGCAAGCAGGTCGAAGAGGAACAAAAGAAGCTTGATCAACGCTTGCGCGATCAGCAGTTCTACACGCGCTCACTCATCGAATCTAATATGGACGCGCTGATGACCACCGATCCGCTCGGCATCATCACCGACGTTAACAAGCAGATGGAGGCGCTCACCGACTGCACGCGCGACGAGTTGATCGGCGCGCCGTTCAAGAATTACTTCACCGATCCGGAGCGGGCCGAAGCAGGCATTAAGCGGGTGCTGAGCGAAAAGAAGGTTGCCGACTACGAACTCACAGCCTGTTCCAGAAACGGCAGGAAAACAGAGGTCTCTTACAACGCGGCCACCTTCTACAACCGGGATAGACAACTCCAGGGCGTGTTCGCCGCCGCGCGCGATGTTACTGATCGTAAACGTGTCGAGGAAAAGTTAAAAATCTACTCCGATAAGTTAGAGCGCAGTAACCGTGAGTTGCAGGATTTCGCACAGGTCGCTTCGCACGATCTTCAGGAGCCGCTGCGGAAGATTCTGGCCTTCGGCGATCGGCTCAAATCAAAGGCCGATCAATCGCTCGATGAGCAGAGTCGAGATTACCTTCAGAGAATGTGCAGCGCGGCGGCCAGGATGCAGACCTTGATCACCGACCTGATGGCATTCTCCCGGGTGGCGATAAAGGGGCAACCATTCGTCTCGACTGATCTTGGTGTGATAGCCAGAGATGTCAGCGCCGATTTAGAAACGCGCTTGGAAGATTCTGGAGGGCGCGTCGAGATCGATGAACTCCCAACCATAGATGCCGACCCTATGCAGATGCGACAGCTGTTGCAGAATCTGATCAGCAATTCCCTCAAGTACTACCGCGAAGGTATCCCGCCCGTCGTTCGCATTTATAGTCGAAGGCTGGATGCACGAAGCACCGACTCCATGGCCGAGTCGTCGTTGGGCCAGCAACTCTGCCAAATCTTAGTGGAGGATAACGGCATTGGGTTTGATGAGAAATACCTCGACCGCATCTTCAACGTCTTCCAGCGCCTGCACGTGAAAGGCGAATATGAGGGCACAGGAGTGGGCCTCGCCATCTGCCGCAAGATAGTCGATCGGCACAATGGGACAATCACGGCTCGCAGTACCCCAGGGCAGGGCACGACCTTTATCGTAACCATCCCTGTAACGCAACCGAAGGAAGTGGAATCATTATGAAAGTTGAAAACACACCGATCGTTATTCTGCTCGCAGATGATGACGAGGATGACCGCATGCTGGCATGCGATGCGCTGGCTGAAAGTCGCCTGGCGAATACCATCTACTGCGTCACGGATGGCGAGGATTTGATGGACTACCTGCACCGCCGGGGCAAATACGCCCCGCCCGCTGTCGCCCCCCGTCCAGGCTTGATTCTACTTGATTTGAATATGCCGAAGAAGGACGGACGCGAAGCCCTGCGGGAGATCAAGGCAGACCCCGAACTGCGACAAATTCCCATCGTGGTGCTGACCACCTCGAAGGCGGAGGAGGATATCTTACGCAGCTATGATTCAGGGGCGAGTTCATTCATCAGCAAGCCCGTCACTTTCGCGGGTCTGGTGGATTTGATGAAGGGACT
>JACCVS010000336.1 GCA_013698055.1 Acidobacteriota bacterium | reverse complement strand
ACCTGATCCGAGATGCGGCGCGCAAAGTTCATATCATGCGAAACGACGACGAGCGTCTTGCCGAGATCGTCGAGAGCGCGCAGCATCTTCGCAACACTCTGGATGAGTTGCGGGTCGAGCGCCGAAGTCGGCTCGTCAAACAAAATGACTTCCGGCTCCATTGCGAGCGCGCGGGCGATAGCGACTCTCTGCTGCTGCCCGCCGGAAAGCTGCGCCGGGTAATGGTCTTCTTTACCGTCCAAGCCCACTTTGCTCAGATACTGGCGCGCAACCTCTTCGGCCTTCGCGCGCTCCATTCCCTTGACGGTCATGGGTGATTCGATGCAATTGCCGAGCGCGGTCAGGTGCGGAAAGAGATTGAAGTTTTGAAAGATGATGCCAACGCGCTCGCGCAGGCGGCGGGTCAACTCTTTCTCTTCGGCAGCGGTGAGCTTTCTATCTTCCGTGCCGACGACTTCGACTCCGCCGATCTTCATGCTGCCCCGGTCAAACTTCTCCAAGCGGTTCATGCAGCGTAGCATGGTCGTCTTGCCGCAACCCGAAGGGCCGAGGATGGTCGTTAGTTGCCCTTCCTTGATTTGAAATGTGGCATGGTTAAGCACGGTGTTTGAGCCGTACCGTTTGACGATGTCTGTGATTTCGATCACGCGTCTTCGCTCCCGGTAAACTATGACTTCAAAAATGAAAGACGATCTGGAAACCCAGGCGAGGACTAAGTTTTCGTGCGGCGGAGTCTAGCAAGGCGTAAGGTAAAAGGTAAAGGATAAAAATTCGTGAATAGTAAATGAACAATGGGCAATGGAAACTGCTTTTCCCTATTTACGATTCACGATTTACCGTTTAGGATTCTTTTGCTAGACTCCGCCGCAATTCCACTAAGGCTTGCTTTCAATCATGCACGAGCGCAACGAGAAATATCATTTGGTTCACGGAAATCTTGACACGACCTACGTCAATCTGGCGGCGCTCGTTCACTACTTGCGGCAGCGCGAATTCAACGGGTGGGTTCACGTCGAGCTGGACGAATACGACGCGGACATTTTCCTGAATGCGAAGGAGCCACCCCGCGTGCGCGAAACGGATCACGCGACGAATCGCACAAGCGAGGGTGAAGCTGCATTGCAACGCCTGCTCGTGCGCGCCAGAGAGCCGAATGGTCTCGTCAGCATTTACGAAGTCGAGCGGGAAGAGGAGGCGAACGAAGAAGTTTCATCGACGGCTGCCGCTAACGCCCCGGCTCAGGCAGAAACGGATAACAGGAATGCCTCGCCCGAAGAATCAGAAGAAATGGACTGGCATGATCTCGTGCGCTTGAGCGGCGAGTTAATCGCTACGGTAGAGCGGGGGGCATTGAGCGCGGGAGCGGATTTCGCGAGTCTCTTCCGCACGGTGAGTCTGAGTCTGGCGGACGATTATTCGTTTCTCGATCCGGGAACCGGGCGCTTTGAATACGGCAACGGAACGGCGCAGCTTCGCGCCAAGCCTTCGGCGCACGCCTTTGTTTCTGGCATCAGCGAAGCCTTGCGCGGTGTGGTTAATAAAATCTCTACGGGGCCACGCGCGAAGAGCGTGCGCGAGCGGGTCGCGCTTGACCTGGCAGTTCTGGCACGCAGGCAACAATCAAAGCTTGCGAAATTCAAATTCACCCCGCAGCTTGATCGCATCGCAGGAACGAGAGTTTTATAAAGCAGGAATCAGAAGTCAGAATGATAAAGATAAGTGACAAGTGACGAGTTGAAGCAGTTTTGCTTATTACTTGTCACTCGTCACTTGTCACTGTTTTATTGTCCGGTTTCCATCGGGAGTCCGGCGTTCATCCATGCTTGAGTGCCGCCGAGCAAAGCCGTCGCATTCTCAATTCCGTTTTGTTTCATCGTCTGCGCCGCACGGGCGCTGGTTTGTTCGGCGGGTCAAGAACAGTACGTGACAATCATCTTGTCACGCGGCAGTTCTTTCACGCGCGCCGCTACTTGCTCCAACGGAACACTAATCGAACCCTTGATGTGGCTCTGCTTGTAGGCAACGTCTCCGCGCACATCAACGACGAGAGCTGTGCCTTTGCTTAACGCCTCACGCACCTCGACGGTGGTGACGCGCTTCACGCCATCACTCGGAGCGATACTCCCTGACGAAGGGGGTTGAGGAGTCGCTGCGCTGCTGTTGCCGCTAGAGCCAGCATTGCTGCTCGCTCTATTCCCATTCGTCTCACTGGAATTACACGCCGCCAGCGTCACAACTGCGAGCACGACCGCTGCCGACAACGAAAATAAAAGACGCATTAAAGAAACCTCCAAAAAACAGTGAAGAGTGACGAGTGACAAGTGACGAGCAAGACAAAGGTCTTAACTTGTCACTGGTTAGTTGTCACTTCTTTTCTATCGGATACCCTGCATTGATCCAGGCATCATAGCCACCGATTAAGGCGGCTGCGTTCCCAAGGCCCTTCTCTTTGATGATCTGCACCGCACGGGCGCTGGTGTGTTCAGACGGTCAGGAGCAGTAGGTAATAATCATCTTATTGCGCGGTAGTTCGCCTGCGCGCGAGCCGATATCGTTCAAATTAATCCAGCGCGCATTCTTGATGTGTCCGGCTTTGTAAGAGTCCTCGCCGCGCACGTCAACGATGATGGCCTTGCCTTGGGCGACCGCCGCGCGCGCCTCTGCGGGCGTGATGCGACGAACGCCGTCACCCTGCTGAGCTTGGCCTGCGACTGCGCCTATCATCAGCACGGACAACCCGAGCAGAGAGGCAATTGAAATAAGGTAACGCATCGAATGAAACTCCTGAAATTCGAGAGGGGGCGATTGTCCTTCGCGGGCTGCCGGAAAACCACCGGTCAACTGACCCGAAACAGTTCTACCATTTTCTCGCCTGCATCGCAAAAGACTGGTGGTATAACCTGAAGCTAATGGGCGACCACGCGCTTGAAACTTCAACATCTATCCCTCGGCGAGCTGCCTCTTTACGAAAGCCTTCACTGCTAAAATAGAAATGGCTCTGTGGCCTGCCTTCGGCTTTGCATCTTACGTTTTGCATCCTCTGCGGTTAAATTCAACAAATAAGTTGGAGCGAGATGGGGCGTTAAGTTAAGATGCGCGCACAAATGAGAGAGCTACCCGTTTACCAGGCTGCTGATTATCAAATTCAGTGGGCAAAAGTCATAGACCACACGCGCTGCATCGGCTGTCATGCCTGCACGACCGCCTGCAAATCGGAGAACGAAGTGCCGCTCTCTGTGACGCGCACCTACGTCAAGCACGTTGACGTGGGCGAGTTTCCAAACACGCGACGTGCGCATCAGGTGACGCGCTGCAATCAATG
>JACCVS010000310.1 GCA_013698055.1 Acidobacteriota bacterium | reverse complement strand
CGTGTTTCATCATGTGAAGAGTGAAAAGCTCGCGCGCGTGGGCGATGAAGAATATATGTTTTGTGAAACGCCAACGTGCCCGGTCGTGTACTTTGCCGCGTCGGGCGGTCTGTTTAGCGTGGAGGACATGCGCGAACTTGTCACGGTCAAGGCGAGCGGCGATGCGCGCCCGCTCTGTTATTGCTTCGGCTTTACTGAGGGTGACATACGCGAAGAGATAGCGCGCAACGGGCAAAGCTCTGCGTCTACACAGGTGGGACAACTCATCAAAGAAAAAATGTGCGCCTGTGAGATTCGCAACCCGTCGAGCGCGTGCTGTCTTGGCGAGATTAACCGCACCGTGAAACGGCTCTCGGTCGCGGAAGAAGTTGGAGTATGACGAAACAGAAAATGGTTCACCTGCACATTTGATGCTGCCGGGTTGAGCGCCTCGACGATCTTTAAGATTTGATTTTGCTTCAATCTAGCCGGAGTGAAGCACTCGCTGTCGTAGCAGGTCAAAGTTCGCGCGTCCGAACATCTGCCGCTTGATCATCTTCAGCCGATTCACCTGTCCTTCGACTTGACCGTTGCTCCATTTGGTTGTCAGCGCCGCACGCACCGCCGCATCCCCGGCAAGTCCAGCCGCGAAATTCACCAGTTCCGGCAGTTTGCTATTTTTCGCTTCCGTCAACCACTCGTCGAAGGCTGCAACATCGCGGCGACTGACAAGATGCTGAAAACGCCGGACAAGTTTCTGTGCGATGATTACTTCCGGCTGTTGCTCACAAAATTGAGTGAGGAAAGCGCGCTGCTGGTCGTTCAGCTTGGACTCGTCGTGGAGCAGCAACCATGTGACGCTGCGCGCTCCGGGAATGGTGACACGCCTTATTGGCGCGCCGGAAGAGAGATGCCGTTTGCGACGCAGCTCAGGTTCGACGTTCAAGCGCCACTCGGCGATGAAGTGACGCACTGCCGATTCACAACCCGCAAACCCTTGCGCTTTGATCTCGCGCCATAGTTCGCTGGCATTGTGGCAACCTTCAGCCCAGCGTTGCTTGAGATAAGGTAGATAAGCAGCGATTTTGTTCCGGCGACGACGTGGCGGGGCGCGCTTCGGACATTCGTCGGCATTGAGGAGCAGTCGTACCGTCCGTCGGTGCATCCTGAACTTCGCGGCGATGCCTCTGATGGTTGCACCCTGTCGATACAGTTCTTTGACTTCTTGGAATCGCGACAGCCGCGTCGCCTGTTGTTCCATCGAGCGTTGAAGTTGGGGAGTTACAGGAGCGTGGAGCGCATGAGTCGCGACGGATTCCTCAATCACCACTTCTTGCGACGCTGTCGCATCTTTAGCCGCTTGCTGAATCACAGGGCGCTGACGGTTGAGCCAGCGTTCGAGGGCTTCGGTCATATTCTTGAGCAGATGCCATCGATCTGCCACTTGAATGGCAGTCGGCGCACCACGCGCAATGCCTTCTTTATATGCCCGAAAACGATCACGGCTGACGACTTCAATGCCGGGATGCGCGGTGAGCCATGCTGCGAGCGTCGCAGCTTCACGATCAGGTAAAAGGTCAATGGGGCGATGACGTGCAAGGTCAACGAGGATGGTCCCGTAAGTTTGTCCTTTGCGCTTGGCCCAGTCATCAATGCCAAGCACGCGCGGTATTGGCGCTTCAGGCGTGGCGGATTGTCGAATGCGCCGGATCAGAGTGTCGGGGCTGGTGGTCATGCCGAGTTCGCGTGCGATGCGCGCTCCGGCTTCGCCGCCGATGATAAAGCCGATGTACGTCAAGGCGTCGTTGAGGCGTGCGGTGCGACGAGCATAACGCGCAACCACTGACGGCAATCGCTCGCAGAAAATGTCCTGTCTGCAAAGCGTGTTGGTGCAGAAGAAACGGCGCGCCTGGAGTTCAAGCCGGACGGCTACTCCGAGCCATGGAAGGTCTGCGACGCGACGAATGTATCGGCTATGCACGCGCTCTGAAGCGCGATCACAGCGCGGGCACTGGGCAGTGGATCGAACAACACGAACGGCAAGCGTCAAGGACTTCTCGCTGGAACGAATTGTTTCAAGAGAAATGACACGCGGGTCGGCCAAGAGGGTGGTAACTTCCATACCGCTTTGTACTGCGGAAACTTAGCGGAAGTCTAGCTCGCGATCATCAAATATGCGGATGAACCCGGGTTCACTTGTCAAAATCACTCAATTTGAACAATGAGATCACGGGCCGAATCTCTGACGATATTCGGCAGAATTCATAAAACCATTGATCATTGCCCTGTAATCACCAGTTCTCTCCATTGTCTTAATCCATTCCAGATATAGAATATCTGGGTCACGGCGAAGATATCCGAAGTATTGCATAACGACGAAGCTCTCGTTGTAATACTTTTGATAAACTTCACCGCTCTCTGCAATCGCACGCAAGACCTCTGCCCGCGTCTTTCTGCCAGCCGCCAAATCATCAATCAGCGCCTGCTTATTAGGGAGATGGACCCCCGCCGTGTTCGACAGCGCGTTGACGTAGGCTGCAGGGTCATTAATAGTAGAGTCGTAGCGGTTCTTGAATTCTTGGCGCGCCATGAACTCGTTGATGAAGGCAACTTTATTAACCTCTAATTGCTGATCGGACTGAAACCCGCTGACTTTTGCTAAGTCGGGCAGGAACTCCGTAAAGCGTGGAACACGCGCGAAGCTTGTCGAGTAGAAGCGATAGATGAAGTAGCCTCTCTGCTGAAACTCCGGTGAGCGATAGAAGGCCGATGAGACCTCTATCCGATCACATCGGATGTCGCCCGCCGGGCAGTTTTCTAAGATTTTATACCAGCCGGCCAAGCCTTCGGAATCTGGCTCACGATTGAGAAAGTCCAGATAATGCTGGCGTAAGAAGAAACCGATCTGGTCAATCGGGTTGACGGATGAAGGCGCATTGTCGTTGTCCGCGATGGTGACTGAAGCTGTTTTTTGGATACCGAGCGTGCCGCCCGTCGGGTTGCTCAGGCGCACGTAAAAGGATTCGTTGCCTTCGACATAAGCATCGTCAATGATGGGGACGTTGATGCTCTTACTGGCTTCGCCCGGTGCAAAGCGCAACGTGCCAGAAGTCGTGATGTAATCGGAGCGCTCGGAAGCTGGGGTCGTGCACATGAACGAGTCAGGACAGGAACTACTGGTCGTAAAGTCAACCGTCACTTCCTGGGAAAGGTCACCAAGGCGCGTGACAATCAAAGGGTCTTGTGTGTGATCTGTCAATAACCGCTCGCGGACACGGAAACTCGCAGCGCGAAACTGTATGGAACTCTGTGCAGGCGGCAACGGCCCCGTGTGATTGAATGTTTGCCAGTTAGGGTCAAAATTATCGGCGGAGCCGTTGGTGATGCGGACGGGCTGGCTGCCGTCCGAGTTCATCACATAGATTTCCCTATGACCATCACGATTACTTGTAAAAGCAATGCGTGATGAATCAGGCGACCATGAAGGAAAGGTGTCTTCAGCGGGGTGTTCGGTCAGAAATTTAAAGCCGCCGCTGCCGCCGCCTGCCTTCACGACCAGGATGTCTGCGACATGGCGTGGCTGCCCAGCTTGCGTATGATTATCGTCGTAGGAATAGGCGAGTTGTGTGCCGTCAGGCGACCAGGTCGGGCCACTGCCTTGAGCTTGAAAGAAAAAGGAGGCAAAGGGCAGCGGCAAGTCAGCGATACGCGTCTTGCCGCTGCCGTCGGCGTTCATCACGAAGAGGTAGAAACGAATGCCCTCTATAAAATCCGGGTAACAATTAAAGCAAGGCTCGCGCCCGGTGAAAGCGATTCGCGTCCCGTCAGGAGACCATTCCGGGTCTGTAACTTCTGTCGAAGTAGGATCAAGGCGCGTTGTCACTCCGCTGCCGTCGGCGTTCACCACCAGTAAAGAAGACACTTCTCCCATAAGGCTTCCGACGTAAACCAACTTTGTGCCGTCGGGCGACCATGCCGGGTCAAATATTCTGAAGTCCACACCGTCGTCGTTTTTGGTAATCTTGGTGACGTTGGTTCCGTCCGAGTTCATCACATAAATGTTTTGACGCCCGCTCCGGTCACTTGTAAAGGCTATTTTGCTCCCGTCGGGCGACCAGACCGGCGTCGCATCAATCGCCGGATTTTTGGTGAGATTCACTTGATTGCTACCGTCCGAGTTCGTCGTGTAAATCTCAGCGTTGCCGTCGCGCATACTGGTAAAAGCGATTCTGCCGTTTGTCCCCGGCTGTGTTAGTGGCAATAACAATGTATGGACAGGCGTGGGAAGGCTCATTGAGTGGCCAGCGCGGGCTGAAGAGATAAGAGAAAGACTTATCCCGCTCAATGTAATGACCAATGCCAGCATAGAAGCAATTCGACGCTTCAAGTTTATTTTTGCGTATCTCATAACTACTCCATCTGTTGTCTCGGCACCTGCAAGTCTTCAATTCACAGGTGTTGCTTATTCAAATTAAAAATTCAGTTTAAGAGCCAGTTGAATCGAGCGCGGGCCGCCGATTTGGTAGAGCGGGCTTAAGCCGCCGTTGATCCCGCCGTTGCCCAGACTTCGTCCGAACATTTGTGTTGATTGCCCGAATAGATTACTGCTCAGGATATTATTCGGGTTTCCGAAATTCGGGTGGTTGAACACATTGAATACCTCGGTCTTAAACTGGAGCTTCAACCGCTCGCCCAGATTGAACTGCCGTCGCAAGGCCAAATCAAACTGTGTGACCCCAAAACCTCTGAGCGCGTTGTACCCGAGTGACCCCTGCCTGACTTGTGAAGGCACGAGAAACGCTGCTCTGTTGATTCTCCGCCCGCCCGGCACGGTCGGGTCAGTAATGTAAACGGGAACACCGGAAATCAAGTCCGGGCGCTGCAACTCGACGATTAAATCTTCGCCGATTACGTCCGATCTGATGACAACGTTCACGGGCGCGGCTGTTCGGGCGCGCAAAATGGCATCAACCGACCAGTTGCGAAACACCGCGTTCCCGATGGAACCGCCACGCGGCGTCGGAAGGTTGTAAGTAGCCGCCGCGGTCAACGAGTGACGCACATCGAAGTCAGAAGGGCCGCGATCAGTGTTCGGGACAACAGAGGCTCCTCCTATATTGGCCACACCAAGTGTCGCGCGTAGTCGCGACAGTGAATCACTGGAGGCGTTATCAATAGAATGTGACCACGTGTATGAAGCCAGTGCTTGCAGACCTCTTGAGAGGCGGCGGCCATACTGAACCTGCATTGCATGATAACTGGACTCGGCGGCGTTCCGTGTCACGCGGACTACTGTGAAATCTTGATTAGGGTTGAGCAACACGTCTTCACGCAAGAGACGGTGCCCGATTGCGGCCACGTAAGCGACCGCCACAGTCTGATTCGAGCCGAGCGATTTCTCAAGGGCAATGTTCCATTGATAGGTGCGTGGCAGCTTGAGGTTGGGATCGAAAGCCACAAGGGGACCGAAGGGCGGAGCGAGGCTAAAAGTTGGGGGGGCAGCCTGGTCTGGATTTAACGGGTACGGCACATTGGTGAATCGCTTGACGGCGATAAATGGAAAGACGCTGCCGAACCCTTGGGCAGCCTGCCCGTTGCCAAGATCGTAAAAAACACCCAGCCCCGCCCTCAACACAAGCTCTCGACCTTGATTCGCTGAGAGTTGGTAGGCGAGGCCGACACGCGGAGCGAAGTTGTTATAAGTTGTCTTCCACAGCTCGGTTCCGCGCGGGGCGAGAGTGATAGTGCTCGGGTTGTCCAGTCCCCGCACGGTTAAGGGAGAATTGCCCTGAGCCTCTGTCGGCGGAGGATTCAACTCCCAGCGTAAGCCGTAGATCAATGCGAGGCGGGGCGTTACTCGAAAGGTGTCCTGCGCGTAAGCTGAAAAGTTGGTGAACACCGGAAAGCGTGGTGGAGCACCTGCAAAGACCTGCACCGATCTTGCAATGCCGGACAAAGCCGTTCCTGAAGGTGAGCCGGCGGTTCCCGTAATTCCATCGTAGATGACTGACTGGTTATAACCGAGCGAGTCGTAAACGGGAGCCAGTCGACGATAATCCACGCCGAACTTTAGTTGGTGGGAGCCTCTGACGAAAGAGAGATTATCAACTAGATTAAGTTGTCGTTGCAAATTGTCCGCATTCTTCCCGACCACGAGGCTCGAATTCGTTCCGCCGTTCAGGAGAAATTGGAAGCCCGCGTCCGAAGGGGAGGAGGAAGACGGAAAAAGAAGTGAAAGCGGAAGGGGCGTTGCGCCGCCGAAATCATCGAGCGCGAAAGTGGTAGCACCCCGCGCCCGACTCCAGTTGACTCGCAGATCATTAACGGCCCTGGTATTGAACAAGTAGGTTGATCCCCCGGTAATCGTCTCCGTATCCAGCCGTGCATGACTGACATTGTTTAGACTTTGAGTAATAGTAGGATTGACAACCATCTGGACGCTGAAGCCTGGGACGATTGTGCTTCCACGCTGAACAGTGTCGGACAGGGCGTAGTTATATCGCCCGAAGAGGGCCAACCGCTCGCTCGCCATCACGTCAACGCGGAGGCTCGTCGCATTTAAGCTTGACGGGTCGGAATAGCTGGCGGCGAACTCTGCAAACCCGTCGCGTGTCTCTGGCCCATTCGGGATGGGGAACGCATTCAAGAATGGTTTGATCAATAAAGGCGCTGTCTGGCGTGCGTTGATGGAGGGGACTTCCGTAATCGCTATCTGAGGCTGGCGCAGGCGAAGCCCCTCGTAAGAGAAGAAAAAGAACGCGCGATCTTTGATGATGGGGCCGCCCATGACTCCGCCGAAATCGTTTTGACGAATCGCCGGACGGCGCAAACCTCTGCTATTGGCGAACCAGTCGCTCGCATCCAGCGCGTCATTGCGAAAATAGTTAAAGACTGTTCCGCGAAACTCGTTTGTGCCTGAGCGTGTGATGATCGAGACCTGCGCGCCCGGCGTCCGTCCAAATTCGGGAGCATAGGTTGAGGTTAAAATCCGAAACTCTTCGAGCGCGTCAACCGAGACGAGGTTGTTAGTGCTGCCAAGCGCCGTCAGCGCCGGCAGAGAGCCTCCTGCGGATTGTCCGGGTGCTGAGCCTGCGCTGACGCCTATGTTGGCGCTGACGCCGTCAACCATGAAATAATTGGCATTGGCGCGCTGGCCGTTGACGCTGAATTGCCCCTGCTCGTTGAAACTCGCCCTCGTCAGAACGACGCCCGGCGTCAGTTCAAACAACGATTGAAAGCTCCTCCCATTGAGCGGTAGATTCTCGACGAAATGGCGGTTGATGATCGTCCCGACTGCGGCGGACTCCTGAAAGCTGGCGGGGTCTTCGACGACTGTCACGGACTCGCCAATCTCGCCCACTTTGAGTTTGATTCTCAGAGCCAACTGGTCGCCGGTGTTCAGCTCGACGTTTCTGACCTCGACAGTGCCAAACCCGTTGCGCTGCGCTGTCACGTTGTAGCGACCGGGCGGAAGTAACGGAACGACATAATTGCCTTCATCGTCCGTTTTGGCGTGGCGTTGCAATGCCGTGCTGAGATTCAGGAGCGTGATGTTGACGGCAGGAATAACTGCGCCAGCCTCGTCCAGCACCGCGCCACTGAGCGTTGCCGTTGACGATTGCGCGTAAGCTGTAAACGTGCCCAGCCCTATTCTCCAGAGCCAAGAAGAGCCATCGGCGACGGCGAAGAGCATCACCGCCATGATGGTCAGCAGCCGTTTAGAGATAAATCTACGATGGCGCGAGGTCATATTCTTAGGGGGTGAATTTCTACTCAAAATCGAAAACCTAAACCGACGCTTCCCTGAAAATTATGAGTGGTCTCGGCGGGCGCAGTCACGATGACACCGCTCGTAATTGGTGGAAACGGGACTATGAAGCTACGCTGCCCTAAACGTATGATCGTATCTCCGGCATCAAAGCGGACGATCATGCGGCTGGTCGGGTAAAGCTCAATCACGCCCCCGATGTCAACCGCGAGGTTCATCTTGCGCCTCGCTGTTTCCTCAAAGCAGGCCGCCGGCGGCGGAAAAATCGTGATACAGGCAACGTCTCTTCTATCTCTGAACTCGCTTGTGCGCGTATTCAGAAAGCCCGGCCTGATTTTGCCGAAAACTCCGACTTTTTCAAAGCGCCGTCCGGCCTTGATTCCGAACAACCCCTGGATTTCTCGTCCACCATCGAAACGCTGCTCGCGTGGAAAGAAGTTAAGCTCGGCTTCAATGGCAAAATTGTTTGTGATGTTGTAGCCGATTCTACTGCCGAAGCCCGGCTCAGCTTCACGAGAGCGCTCAAAAGGAACTTGTATCAAGCAGGGAGCGGTAACACAGACTATGGGAGACGCGGGAAGAATGCCCCGACCCATTGAGATATTAAGCACCGAAAACTGCCCGCCCAGTTCTAACCTGTGATCGTCCACGTCCGGTGATTGTGCCTGCGAGCGCTGGCTATTGATGAAGAGCAGCGACATGGTTGCGATGATAATAAAGAAGTTTTTTCGCATGGATATTTCCCGTTATCTCCTTCCTGATTCTGGAACTGAAATCATTCTTGAAGAGATTCCGACCCTACTGACCAACTTCAATTTCGTTCAGCCTTACTTCTGATACACTCGCTGAATGGCGTCGGCCAAATTTTCCGCCTCTCCAAGCAAACGCCAAAAGTGCCTCGACTTGATCGCCGCAGCGGTTCGCGCATCAGCGGAGATGGTGAACGCCGAGCGCACCGCTTCATCGGTCGCGTAACTTAACTGGAGTAGGCGTTCGGCGGCCTCAGCGAGGTTCGCTTCACTCACTGTTCCGCTCGCTCCCTCGCCTGAACCCTCGAAGACAGCGCGTAGCTCTTGTTTGAGCGTTGCGACCTCGCGCCTGTAAGCAAGCGCTTGCTCGCGGATCATGCTTGACCATTTACCTTGAGCATCCGCCGCGAGATCGCGCATCTCTGCGGGTGAAAAACGCCTGACCAGACGTTTTAGCGCCGAAGCGCGCAGCAGCGCCTGCCGTGAACGATTCATCACACGGCTGGCATAGCGGTCGATCTCTTCGTCAATCGCCGCGCCCACAAGTCGCGAGGAGAAATACGCGCGAAGCTCCGGGTCGGCGGATATACGATTATTAGCGACCTCGACCTCGCGCACCGCTGTCGCGTCGCGCGGTTTCGATTGCTCGCGCTGCTGCCGCTTGACGGCTTCGGCCACTGTGCTGACTTCGACCTTAACTGCCGGATTGCCTATGACTGGACCGAGGGCGCGAAGAATCTCTTCTTTGCGCCTCTCGGTCTCGACGAGTGCCTCAACGCGAAGTGCTCCTCCTGTGTTTCGCGTCATGGTCACTTGCTCGCCGAGATTGGCTTTGATCTGGTTAAGCAGGTAGGTCACTTCAATCTCAAGCTCAGGGGATGCGACCCGTTCGGTGGGCTGATCATTCGGCAAGCCGGAACGATGGGAATCATCTACGGGGCTCGACCTTTTACTGGCACCGCCCCCATCACCGGGCTGTCCCAGAAGCTCAGGCTCAGGTTGAAACAGGTTCGGCGAAACCGCATCCGCAGCCTTTTGCTCAAAACTGGTTTCCGTGAATTTGTATTCGCGCTCTTCTCCATCACGCCGGACTACGAGCGTCTGCTCAATCGCATGAAGGTTAGACTTGCTCAGCGTCAGCGTAGCCCGCACAAGCCGATGGGCGTCGCCTGACACATCGCTACTGTGGCTGAGAACGTATGTGCGCGCTCTTTCCTCGATAGCAACTGCGCCAGTGCGCCCGGCAAGCGCGTTGAAATCTCTGGCTGAAGCGTCCAAGCGCCAGAGTTCGCCTGTCTCCAGAATGGCTCCGGCAGCCACGTCCGGCGCGGTGCGCGACTGCGGCGCGATGCCGCGACGATAGACCGTACTCGTACCGTCCGCCTTCGTCCATTCACCTGCTACAAGCCTATTCTGTTCGTCGTAGATGCGGCGCAGTCTGATTCCATGAGCCGCGTTCTGCCAGACCTCTATCCGGTGACGCGCGAGCAGGTCTCCTCCATTCGGGCGGCGTTCTTCTAGGTTAATCTTGCGATGCAGCACGATTCCGGGATTGGCGGCAATCATCTCTTCAGCAATTGTCGAGCGGCGCAGAATATCGGCAGCGTTGACTCCTGGGGCGTGACCCCGCGTAAGTAGCAGAGCAGCGACTAATATCAGAGCAACAATGGCAGTAATTGTACCGGGTCGCAGCCAGAAGCTGGGATTAACGAAAGACAGCCTGATCCATGCCAGTGCGTTTGGCACTCTACTCAGGAATGGCCGAAACTGAGACTCTTGTACTTCATCCTGCGCGATTGCCGCGGGTGCGAGTTGAGGGATTGTGTTCGCTTCAACCGTCCGATTCATTTGCGCCGCGCTCTCAGCATTTAGCAACGGATCGGAATAAACAACCTGCAACGTCGGCCAGGGATTACTAAAGCTGAGTGTCACTTCAAGTGTGCGGTCGTCGCTCAGTCGTACGCAAGTCGAACTTTTGTAAAACCCGTCCGGCGATTGTTCCTCGACGCAGACTAAAAGGAGTCGGATGTCTTGCTCGCTGAGTATTTCGACGAAATCAATCTTCTCAGCAACGTTGATGCTCAAGCTCTGCTCGTTCAATTCTGAGCCGACCTTCTGTGCAGCCATCAGATAGCCGTTAACGGAGATGCAAAGCTCCGACGGCCTGTGCTCGAAGACATCTCTGGCGCGTTTCCTGCATCGCCGCATCTCTCTCTCAGAAGCCTGCCCTCCGCTCGTGCCGCTCCCATCGCTGCCGCCGCCACCTTTTGAGCGAGTATCTGTCCCAAGTGTGTCTGTCGGAAATCGTTCGGAGAGCAAAGGTAGGTTAAGTATTCGGTTAACTCCGTCGAGGCATTGAGGACAACTTACGATATGCCCAAGTGTCTCGTGGTCTATCCCAGAAGAATCGCTCTTGGCGTAAAGAATTTCGAGGTGCTCGCGCGTCAGGCAATCACCCTGACGTGAATTGAAGATCGTTCCTCGAATCTCACCTAAAAGCTCATCCGTCTTCCGAGCAAAGCCTGGTTGCCCGAGCTTGGTTGGCTCCCCTTTTGACTCTCGCAGGAAACGCAGGCTCTTCGGATTCTTCAGATATTGCCTGGCTTCGCTGCGCGCAATCCGCAGTCGCTCTTCGACCGCCGCCCGAGTGCTTCGCAATATCTCTGCAATTTCACCAGGATAGTAGCCATGAAGAAAGCGCAGGATGAGCACGCTCCCGGCTCTTGATGTTTCCTTGCGCGCGCAGGCGTACTTGCAGACCTCACGCAACTCATCCTGAAAACGCATCTGTTCACGCGGGTCTGCCACCCGCAGCCCCGTCTCCGCCGAGTCGTAATCCACAACCGAGAGTGACCTGTCCTGTTGATGCAGGGAGCGTCTCAACTGCGACAGATTTAGATTGCGCAACATGATGTACAAATAACCATCCAGATTGTGGATCGAATCTAGTTCGGGGCGAGTGAAGGTGAATTGGATATAAGCGTCATGCACCAGGTCCTCGGCTCGCTCGTGGTCGTTTTCCGTCAACTGCAACGCCCAGACGCGCAGCCGCGTGTATCGCGCGAGGAAGACTTCCTCATGGCGTTCAACACTAGGAGTACATTTCCAGGGCTGTTGCATTGCTTCTACTTAATTAGACGCTCATCGGAGGACAAAACCCACGAACTAAAGCGAAATATTATCCGGCGGTGCGAAAATTAAACTGTCTACGCGTGGCTATGCAGAGCATACCTAGAGGCTGTTCAAAAAGCTGTTGAGCAACGAGTTAAGGTGAAGAATGTCCCTTCGTGATAGGCTTGCTGCATGATGCAACAAGCGATGACGACACCTCGCAAGCCATATCCGAGCGACCTGAGCAACGCCGAGTGGAATATTTTTTTAGAGTCATTGCTGCCGCCCGAGAAGCCGGGCGGTAGGCATCGCGGCTACGCGCTGCGAGAGATCATCAACGGCATCGAGTACCTCATCAGGGTGGGCGGAGCGTGGCGCTCGCTGCCGCATGACTTGCCGCACTGGCAGTCGGTCTATCATTACTTCCGGCTCTGGAAAAGGGACGGGACGTGGCGGCGGATTCACGATCACCTCCACGAAGAAGTACGCAAGCAGATGGCGCGCGACCCTCAACCTTCAGCCGCCGTCATCGACTCGCAGTCGGTGAAGACGACGGAAAAGGGGGGCTCCACGGTTACGATGGGGCGAAGAAGATCGGCGGGAGAAAACGCCATATTCTGGTTGATACGCCGGGGCTTCTCATCAACGCGGTCATGCATTCGGCGGCGGTGATGGATCGTGACGGAGCCTTCTTCGTGTTGGGTGCGGCCTACGGGGTGTGCGACCGCCTGAAGTTGATCTGGGCCGACATGGGCTACCGAGGTGAGCGGCTCAAGAAGTGGATCGAGCAGGAACTTCAATGGAAGCTGGAGATCGTCAAGCGCCCGTCGAAGTGGGGGCGCTACCCCATCGGTGTCGAGCCGGAGCCGATGCCGCGCTTCACGATGCTGCGCCGCCGCTGGGTGGTCGAGAGAACCTTCGCGTGGGTCGGTCGCTACCGCCGGATGAGCAAAGACTATGAGTACCTAACCGAGAGTAGCGAGGCGATGCTCCACCTGGTAATGACCCGCCTGATGCTGTGACGACTTGCAGTCAATGCTCCCTACGGAGTGCCGAGCCGCCAGCGAGCAGGGTTAAAGCGCTAAACCACAGCTTTTTGAACAGCCTCTAATGAGCAGATCATCTACACTTTGAGACAAGCCGAAGCCGGCACACCAGTCCTGGAAGTCTGCCGCAAGACAGGCATCACCGAACAAACTTTCTACCGCTGGAAGAAAAAGTTCGCCAGCATGGGTGTCGCCGAACTCGCACGCTTGCGGCAACTCGAAGACGAAAACAAGAGACTCAAGTCGCTGGTCGCCGATCTCACCCTTGATAAGCACATGCTCCAAGAGGTGCTGAGAAAAAAGTTCTGAAGCCTGTGCGAGATGCGAGCACTGGCGGAGTTTCTCTGCACCGGCTTTCGAGTGCCGAAGCGTCGCGCATGTCAGGTATTGGCCTTCGCGCGCTCTTGTTACTACTACCGTCATCACGCTGACCCGCAGACCGAACTGCGGGTGAGACTGAAAGACCTCGCGGGCGCTCGCGTCCGCTACGGCTATCGGAGGTTGCACGTCTTGCTGATGAGAGAAGGCTGGCAGATCAATCACAAGCGAGTCTATCGGCTCTACAAGTTGGAAGGCTTGTCTGTACGGCTCAAGACGAAGAAGAAGCGCGTCAGTGAGGCGCGAGTTCCATTGCCTGCACCAAGTCGACTGAATGAATGTTGGAGCATGGATTTCGTGGCGGATCTGCTGTCAGATGGGCGACCATTCCGGCTCTTGACGGGAGTCGGATAACTTTAGTCGAGTGAGTCCAGCTATCGAGATTGATTTCTCATTGAACGGCAAGCGCGTGGTCGAAGTAATGGAGCGACTGAAGATAACTTTTGGCTTGCCGAAAATAATCAAGGTGGACAACGGGTCAGAATTTATCTCGAAGGTGATGGACGAATGGGCGCATCGCAATGGTGTCAAACTAGATTTCAGACGACCGGGGCTTGCCCAACGGACAATGCTTTCATCGAAAGCTTCAATGGCAGGCTGCGACAAGAATGCTTGAATCAGAACTGATTCACTTCGCTTGCGGATGCTCGACAGATCGTCGAGGCGTGGCGAGAAGACTACAATGAGCTGCGTCCGCATAGCTCGCTCGACCATCGAGCGCCGAGCGAGTATGTGGTACGTTGGCAACAAATTCGAGCCGCGCAGAAAGCGGAATTTTTAACTCTCGAAACTGTCCTATAATTGGGTGCAGGTCAAAGTTGGGAGATTCTAACCTATCGGCTGGTTCTCATCTCGGGGAGCATGTCAACCATCTGAAGTCGACTATGACGAACCTCCTGTGAAGTCAAGACGCCAAGAATGCCCAATGCCAGAAGTAGGAGCGGTTATAGAGCGTAATGGAAGGCGTTATCTGGTAAAAAGGCGGGCAGGAAACACTCTCTATATTTCGGAATTGCCAGAAAATTAGGGATTAACTTCTGATGTCGGGACACATTTTGTAAGTGAGCGAGTGGGCACGAGTTAGTGACTCGTGAGAGCATTGTTTCTGCCATGAACCAAAGCTCTCGACCCACTCGCCTGCGCGAGTATATCAACGCCATGCTGCCTGACGCACATGGTCATCAAAAGAACGCGATCTTTGATTTCGTCAGCGCACTCCTCGCCATGCAGACCTGCTGCCAAGCCGAACTCGCACGCTTCTTCGGCAATCAGGAAGCAGCGCTCAAACGGCTCGCCCGCTTCCTTCGCAATGAGCGCATGGAGGTGCAGGAGTTGGCGCTCTCGACCGCTCGCGCTCTCATCGCACAGTTGCCGCTTGTCGGGCCGGTGCGTCTGGCCATTGATTGGACGATTGAAGGTGAGCAGCATTTGCTGGTCGCCTCCTTGATGGTCGGACGCCGTGGAGTGCCAATGTTCTGGCGCGCTTATCAAGAGAGTGAGTTGAAAGATCGCCGGAGCGGGTATGAGCGAGAGTTTGTCCGCACGCTCGTCACAGAAGTCTTGTGTGAGGTCTCGGTGCGCCGCCAAATCGTCACGGCAGACAGGGCGTTTGCGGATGTCGAGTTCTTCGATTTGCTCAATGATTTGGGTGTTTCCTTTGTGATTCGCAGCAAGGGGTCGGTCAAGGTGTGCTGTGAGGGAGGATGGCGCAAGCTCTCCACTTTGCGCCTCAAGGGAAACACCAGACGGCGGAGCTTGGGGCGACTCTTTTATTGCGAGAGCGATCCGCGCCGCCAGTACGTGGCGCAGTGTCGTGCCCGTGACCAGCAGGGGCGCTGGGGCATCTGGCACTTGGTCAGTAACCGCCCGCTCTCGCCACATGTCATGATGAGAGAGTACGCGCGCCGCTTCGGGTGCGAGGAAGGCTTTCGTGATGCGAAGTGGATGTTGGGGTTCTCGCAAGCACGCATCAAGTGTCTGAAGGCGTGGACACGGATGTTCACGCTCGTGGCCCTTGCGCTCATCGTACTGGTGGGCGTCGGATGCAGATTGCTCGCTGATCGCGAACGCTTGCAAGAGCAGTTGCGACGCATCACCTCGCGGCGCAAGGCGCGTGCCGAGTTGAGTCTGGTGCGCGTCGTTGCCGAGTTGCTGAAAAGAGAAATAAGTCTCTGGGAGTTGGTCAATCATGATGCCAAACTCAATCTGGAGGCCAGTTTATAAAATGTGTCCCGACATCAGGATTAACTTGTAATTGATAAGGCTTGATAGCCCGCCTGGTCTAAATAAAACACCGGGCAACCAGAGCGTCGAGGTTAAAAGTCTTCGCTTAGAAGCCGCTGACATTGTGAGGATGTTGGCGGCTTCGAGCATTCCGCCCTTTTACCGATTAATTCTTTTTACTGCGGGATGATTTCTTTCGCCTGATCCCTTCACTTTTCGGAACGGAGGGTATCTTATCCGGCAATAGAATTTCGTCGTCGGCCAAAACCTCCAGGTGAAGTCCTGCTAATTCCGCGTAACGTAGTAACACACTAAGCGGTGGCTCTAAGATACCTGCTTCATAACGACTAATATAGGTTCGGTTAATCTCATCTGTGAGACTTAATCGGCTAACCAGCTCTTCCTGCGACAGCCCACCATCTACTGCCTTCCGAATCGCCAGTAATTTCCGAGCCAAATGTTTGGGACTTTCGCGTGACGCTGATCCCATGTCAGGAATCACCTCCTGACAGGTTCACATCGCGCCGCAGTTTATCGAAAGAATAGAGCTTACCGAACTTCTTGTGTTTATTGTCAACAACTGATAAGGTAACAATTGTTAACAGCAGCTTGTCGAATTCATTTTCCGCCAAGAGCCTGCTCATTTCTGGCTCTCTGGCGACTCGCTTCACCTCTTGTTAATGGATCGTGCCAACCTAATCATTGCTGAACTCGATAAGTTATCAAAAACACGCTTCGAAGAAGATACCAAAAGACAATGCGGCCGTCACTTTTACGGAATCTTCTGACCGACGGTGCAAAGTGAAAGACAAATCCAATGGGACAAGATGAGCAGGTTACCCCAGACGAAAGACAAATATACCATCGCAAATTAGAGCTGTTTTATTTTGAGCAAATCGGTTCCCGCTATGTGCTGCGCTTCACCCGGTTGAGCGTCATTCTGATCATCGGATTGACCATCGTTTCAATCGTCTCAATTCTCGTGATAATGCTGCTCAGTTCTCGGCGGATGGCCACAGAACCTGTTAACGTGAATGTCACCGCGCCGTCACAGTATCCATCGCCACGGGATAAGCCCATCCACCAACCACCCCCGCGACAATCGAAACCTGCCAGGATCAAGCAGCCGAAATACGTGATGCCTGTGCCCTTGATGAGCCCGACACCTGAGAAGACCCCCAACGAACAGGTAACGCCAAAGCCACCGTCACGAGCATCACCGCTTTCAGAATCTCCGCCATGATATGGCGAGACCACAGCCAGTTTCTTCTGGCATATTGAATCCAACAGAATATCCAGACTGGTATTGCGATACAGGAGAAAGCCCCGTTGCCGAACAGAGGAGATTGTGATGAATAGCGACGAGCACGAGACAGAGACACTGGAGATGCATTACCGGGTGACACTGGATTTCCGCATGTTGGTCAGGGCAATTAATGACGAGGTGTGTCAAGAGAGCTTCTTCTTCAACGATCAGAGCATCTCGGCAGGCGAGCCTGACTTCGAGGAGAATATAGAGAGGCAACGGCGTCTCTACAAACTCTTGCGAAATAACCCGACGGCGCTCGACCAATACCTCCTCTCCGCCCTGACACAGGAGGCCGGGAACTGCGTCTACGAGAGTTTACCGGATGCCTTCGACGTGAAGGAGGAAGATGAAATCCTGGTGCCGCTCTTCAGGGGCATGGCGGAAGAAGATGTCCGCTTCTTCGACGAATGCAGAGAGAGGAACGTGCTGGATGAGAATACAGAACTCATCTCAAGAGCAGTCAAAGTGGAATGGGAAGGCGCTGAGGTGGAGGAGATGAAGCGGAGGATGGCAGGTGATGTGAAGAGGCCTGAGATCGTCAGGAAAACGAAGCTGCGTTTAATGAAGCGCCTGACTTCCAAGACGTAAAGAGTCCGATAATAACATCATCACTCCAGGGATTCTGACCTTTTGCCTCAGCGCTTGGCAGGGAATGGTGAAAAGGAATTACCCTTTATCCCAATAGTCAAATATTGATCTCAACGTCAAATATTGCAGGTCAATATTTGACGTTTCCAATGGAGGTCAAAAATTGATGTTTCCAAGGGGGGCCCAATCTTCAATATTTGATGTTTGCGCCGAACGGATGAAGATCTTTACCTTTTCTCCCGCACTTGCATATCCGATAGCAAACAGAAATCCCTGTAACCGGCAACGTCGTCGTGAATAGGGAAGACCCTGAAAGTCAAAATAACGGGCAAGCCATGTCTTTTACTGCCCACAAGGGAAACGGAAAGAAGCCGGGTGACAGTACGTCTGCAAACGGCCTTGCCACCGGCAGGCGAACGGTCACGTGAAGCTTTCTCAAATCCATTTTCCGCAAATGTTCAAATATTGAACTTTCTGAGGGATAAAAGTTCAATATTTGAACATTTGGGCTTAATTCTTCTCATCACCTTTACCAGAGGAATGTCATTATCTTCACCAAACGCGAACGGGAAAGCCGAAAATGTCCGCTTACTTGGCGTCTGCCTCTAATCCAATGACCTCGTGCAAGAGGCATCGCCTGAACAGATGTTAAGCAATAGACCAAAGGCTATACACAGAATTGAAAGCTCCCCATCGCTGTATCATTCCATTACTTTCCGTATTTCGTGCTCGCCATGACGAACGGACAATGCGCGCAAATTAATACCGCTTTGTTTTCCCCTTCGAACACACCTTGGCTCTCGCATGAATCGTACAACCAGCTTCCGCCGAAATTACTTTCCCAGTGCCACAGCCGCGCTCTCTTCATTAATCACACGTAGCCACTAACGCTTAACACATCGCACGACCACTCTCTGGTACGCTGGACACCCATAACTTCCCGGCCTCGCCCCTCCAAATAATTCATCCCCGGGAAATCTTATTCCGGCTGTAAATTTCGTTCAAGAATACTTGCTTGACCCATTTATTACTTGGATTTAACTACTACTCCGTCAGTCTAGTTTTGGTGGTTAGCTCTTTGAACAGGTATAGTCCGGTCAAAATTCCTGTCTGGAGGCTGACCGGCTATGCCCAAGAAAAAATACATCATCGATTTATCGGCTGATGAACGCGAGCAGTTGTCGCAACTGGTGCGACGAGGCAAGCATTCTTCTCGTAAAGTTACGCGCGCACGTATCCTGCTGTTGGCTGCGGACGGCTCGACTGATGAGCAGATAGTCGCCGCTCTCGGCTGCGGCATCAACACGGTCGAGCGCACCCGCCGTCGGTTCGTTGAAGCAGGGCTCGCGTGTCTGAATGAGCGACCGCGACGCGGGCAAGCGCGCAAGTTGACGGGCACACAGGAAGCGCATCTCATCGCAGTGGCGTGCAGCACGCCACCTACGGGACGGGCCCGCTGGACGCTCTCCTTGTTGGCCGACAAAGTTGTGGAGTTGAAGTTTGCCTCCTCCATTACCCGCGAGACGGTGCGCCAAGTGCTCAAAAAAACGAACTCAAGCCGTGGTTGAAGAAGCAATGGTGCATCCCGGAGGTCTCTGCCGAGTTTGTCGCCTGCATGGAATCGGTGCTTGATTTGTATGCCGAACCCTTTGACGAAAGGCTGCCGGTGGTCAACTTCGACGAGACGAGCAAACAACTGATCGCTGAAACTCGACAACCTCTGCCCGCGCGCGCCGGAGCAGTCGAGCGCTTTGATTATGAATACGAACGCAATGGAGTGCGCAACTTGTTTATGTTCTGTGAGCCGAAGCGCGGCTTCAGGCATGTCGCAGTCACCGACCAGCGCACCATGCCGGACTTCGCACGGCAGATGAAATGGCTGGTCGATGAAGGTTTTCCTCAAGCCGAGCGGGTGAGAGTCGTCATGGACAACCTGAACACGCACAAGGCAGCATCGCTTTATGAGACCTTCGCGCCTGCGGAAGCGCGTCGGATACTTCGCAAATTGGAGTTTCATTACACGCCGAAGCATGGCAGTTGGTTGAACATGGCCGAGATTGAATTGGGCGTCTTTAGTCGTCAATGTCTGGCGCGGCGCATTGGGGACGAAGCGACGCTCAAGAGAGAAATCCAGAAGTTGGAAGAAGAACGCAACGCCGCTTGTGCCAAGATCGAATGGCGCTTTACGACCGAAGATGCACGGCGCAAGTTGCATCGGCTTTACCCTTCAACTTCAGGCTGACGGAGTACTAGGCGCGAGTCGATGAAAACCTCTTCTCGATGCCCGGCGAGGCGTAAGGTGCGCTTAAATCGGGACAATAATCTTGCAAAGTACCTCTATTGTCCAGAGAAAAGTGTATTAATGCGAATCAGTAGTTGAAAACGAGAGAGAAGACCGCAAAGGCCAGCTTCCCCCAACATTGCACCAGCAAACTTTCCGTCGAACGAACTTTACTGGCATTCTGTATTTGGGTCTTTTCGTTGAGCCAGTTGAAAAAACTTTCTATCGGTTAGCGCAGCCGATTAACCATGCGATTGTAAGATTTCTGCGTTTGGGTCAATTCTCCACCTTTAGGTTTCTTCAACGGCGTGAACAACCGGGTCTGTTGTTCTTTGAGCGCCTGTGCCATCTCTCAGTTCATTCTTCTCGTTGACGGCGCGCGTGACTCGCTGCTGCACATCACGGTAGACGAAATCATTCCCCTGCTGCTCGCGATCGTAGCCCATTTTCTCCATCACATCGGGGATCGGAATGTCGCGCAACCGGTCGTATAAATTGATGCCGAGAATCTTCAGCGAATCGGACGTGGCGCGCTCGACCGAGAGTTCTCCTTGCTTACCTAGAGGCGCTGGCATGAAAAGAGCGCCACCGAACATCGTGGCGTCAATTCATGGGAGTCTGCTCAACTTGGCTCGCGCATCGAAAATCGGCACTGCTTAATAATTAGTTAATTGACTAATAAATTAGTAAGCAGTAATATCTTCATGATGGCTAATTATACGCCGCATCTACTGGAACATATCCTCGGCGCGAAGAGTAAGGTCGCGGCCCTGCGCGTGCTCATCAATTCGAAGATCGGGTTCTCGGGCAGTTCGGTGGCGAAGCGCGCCGGGATGGGGCTGCTCGCCATTCAGAACACCTTAGCCGACCTTGAAGGACTCGGTTTGGTGGAGGTCGAGCGCGGCGCTGTCGAGCATCGCTACCGCCTCAACTTCCGCCACTACCTTGTCGCGCACGGCTTGCAGGCGCTCTTCGAGGGCGAACGGAAATTAAGCAAAGCACTGGTTGACGAACTACGCGCGCTGCTGGAAGGGAAGGTCACGAGCGCCGGATTGTTCGGCTCCTTCGCGCGCGGCGAGACAAAAGCGGATTCCGACATTGACCTGCTGGCCATCGTGGGAACGCATACAGAGAAGGAACTGGCGAGCCGGATGCTGTCGGATGCAGCGTGCGCGCTTTCCGCCAAATACGGGCTGCCGGTTCAGCCCGTCATTTTGGAGCGGAGGCTACTCGGTAGCGACGCGGGCAACATACAGACGTTGCTAGACGAAGCGGAACGCGACTGGTTGCACATCGCCGGAGAAGAGCTAGGCACGTTGCGGAAATCCCGCGCTCTGAAAACTCCAGCGCAGAGGAAGAGCGCATGAGTCCGCGTGAGACCGTACGGCGGCGCGTCAGCCGCCATCGGGCGAAAGATTACTGGCTGGTGGCGATGCATCTGATGGAGAGCGCACGCGCACTCGTGACGCTCGGCGATGAAGGGTACGGGAATGCCATCGGTATCTGCCTGATCCACGCTGTCATCAGCGCTAATGATGCGGTCACGATCAATGCGGCGGAAGTACGCTCATCCAGCGAGCAGCACGCTGATGCAGCGCGTCTGCTGCAAGAGGTAGTGAATAATGTTCCCGCGCCGGTCATCCGGGCGTTTGGCGCGGTCGCGCAAGCCAAGTTCGAGTATGAATATTCGGGCGAAGTCTTCACGCAGGCGGCGGCCAAACGGCTGCTCATCAAGGCTGAGCGGTTCTACGCATGGGCGAGCGAGCAGGTCGGCTGAAGGATTAGTATTCTGATGACGAATAAGTTTAAGACATTGACGGAAAGGCTGGCAGTCAGTATCTCCGTATTAATACTGACAGCAAGACCAAAAACAATTTGGA
>JACCVS010000299.1 GCA_013698055.1 Acidobacteriota bacterium | reverse complement strand
CCTGCGCGTCAGCGGAAGATTCATATTCGGCGAGAGCGCGGTTGACGATCTCCTGTTGCACGACTTGCCGCTCGCGATTGCGCGCGTCCAGATGCTCCGCGAGTCGTCGCGCCTCTACAATGTCAGTTGCCTCGAAGAGTTCGACAACGGCGCGGGCGGCATCCATCCTGCCCGCCGCATTGATTCGCGGCCCGATGCGAAATCCCAGATCGTAAGCCATCATCTCGCGCCCGCTCGTCAAGCCAGCGACTTCCATCAAAGCGCGCAGTCCCGGATTCGTGGCTTTCGGCAAATCCTTCAGCCCGAGCGCGACGATGGCGCGGTTCTCGCCCGTCAACTGCGCGACATCAGCCACCGTCCCGATTGCCACCATCTTCAGGAACCCGCTGATCTGCGACTCACGCCCGCGCTCACGAAAGAGCGCATGAGCGAGCTTGAAAGCAACGCCCACCCCGGCAAGATTCTTGTCAGGGTAGTTGCACCCGTGCTGATTTGGATTGAGAACGCAGAAAGCCGGAGGCGCGCCCTCGCCTTCATCCGGCAGGTGATGGTCTGTGACGATGACATCGAGGCCGTTGTCACGCGCCCAGATTAGCGGATCAAACGCGCGGATGCCGCAGTCAACGCTGACGACAAGCGTGTAACCTTCCGTTACCGCCTTTTCAAGAGCCGCCTGCTGAATACCGTAGCCTTCCGTGAAGCGATGCGGAACGTGAAAGCCCGTCTTCGCGCCGAGCAAACCGAGAGCGCGCCTTAAAACAACCGTGCCGGTCGTACCGTCAACATCATAGTCGCCGTAAACTAAAATCTTCTCGCCCGCATCAACGGCTCGCAGGATGCGCCCGACCGCCGCCTGCATCCCGAGCATAAGTTGTGGATCATGCAAATGGTCAGGTGAAGGGCGTAGAAACTTACGGGCTGATTCTTCATCGCCATGCCCGCGCGCGATGAGCAAGCCGGCGACCACGGGAGAAACGCCGAGCGTGTGCGCGAGCAGGGCAGCGCGCCCGGTCTCAGGCTGACGCACTACCCAACGCTTCAGTAGGGGATGAGGGATGAGGGATGAGGGATGAAGCGAGGAACTTCCATCTCCGTTTTTATTCATCCTTCATTCCTCATTCTGCAAACCAGCCGTTGGCGTCAAGTAGCTTGACGCCGATGCGTTGCTTGCCATCTGTCGCATCTGTCCAGATACCGTTGACTTCGGCTTCGACGGCTCGAGCGTAGGGAGGCGTGAGGCGTACCGTTGCTCCGAGTTCGACGGTCGCATCAGTCACTATGGTTGCGCCGCCGCGACTGACCTTAACGGCGAGCGCCTCGGTTTGAAATGACTTACCGTCGAGGGTATGCCCCTCCAGCACGACGGCAAATTCTACAGGAACGCGCGGGCTGCGCGGGCGTTGCGAAGGCACCGTGCCTTCAAATTTCAGTTCTTCATTCATCTGGTATTGTCTTGCCCTCTCGATTCTCGTTCCCCGCAGGGAAGGATTATTGCTGCTTGATGAGGAGGGGCAGGATTAGTTTACCACAGAGGCACAGAGACATGGAGGAAAGTAGGCAAAAGACAGTGGTCAGTGGTCAGCAAGCACAGGCGATAAGCAGTGTTCGTACTTTTGCTTTTAACTGACCACTGACCACTGACCACTTTTTTATGTTGGCATGATCGTTTTGGTGAAGAGGAGCGCGAGGATAATCCCGCCGACAATCAAACGGTAGCCGATGAAGATTCCTGTCGAGTGTGTCCGAAGATAGCGCAGCAAAAAGTAGATCGAAGCGAAGCCGACGAGGCCGGAAACAATGGTCGCAACGGCAAGCGACCCGTAACTTTCCTGCGGCAGATGCGAGGCAGCCTCTCTCATCTCAAGCAGGCCGCTGGCGGCGATGGCAGGGATAGAAAGTAGAAATGAGAAGCGCGCGGCGGTCTCGCGCGTCTCTCCCGCGAAAAGTCCGCCCATAATGGTCGAACCCGAGCGGCTCGCGCCGGGAATCAGGGAAAGCACCTGCGCGCCCCCGACCGCGAGCGCATCGCGTACACCCAGGTGTTCTATCTCCCGCTCCCGCTTGCCCACCGCTTCGGCGATTAATAGGAAGAGCGCGACGACAATCATCATCGTCGCGATCACCCACAGGTTTTTCGTGAACGTTCCTTCAATCTGCTTTTTGAAGAGCAGGCCGACAATCCCGATGGGCAGTGACCCGATAATCACCAGCCACCCGAGCCAGGCATCTTTTGAAAGGCGCGCAGGCCGCCCCGTCGCCCGCTCCGTAGCCTGTGCCGCCTCGCTTCGCTTGCCTCTCAGGAGCGCGAAGTGATCGCGAACAAAAGCGTATGTGATATTCCAGATGTCGCGCGCAAAATAGATGAGCACGGCGAGCAGGGTTCCGAGTTGGATAACGGCAATCGTGGCCGTCAACTGTTGCGCCTGCAAATCCCCGCCTTCATAGAGATGAAGCGCGCGGCTGGCAAAGATGAGATGCGCCGTTGAACTGATCGGGATAAATTCCGTCAGCCCCTGAACGATGCCGAGAATAATGGCTTGAAGAATGGACATATTCTTTCAGATTGCGGGTTTCGGATTGCGGAATGCGGATTGAAAAAGCGATTACGCTCTGTTCTAAAACCGCGATCCGAAATTCGCCTTCCGTAATCCCTTTTCCTTTCACTCACGATAGGAATGCTTGATGATGATTCGGTCATAGAGCGAAACGGGCATCAGCATCGCTGCGCGCACGATTGTGGCAAGCTGCCAGGGGAATGCATAAGACTTCTTGCGAATTTCGATGGCACGGATGATTTTTTTGATGGCATCATCGAGTTCCATCAAGTAAGGCATCTGTGTTTCCCTGCCTGCCGTGAGCGGCGTCTTGATAAAGCCCGGATGAATAATCGTCACATCCACGCCCGTTCCGTGCAAATCCACACGCAGGCTCTCAAAAAAGGCGGAGACGGCAGCCTTGCTCGCGCAGTATGCACTGGACTTCGGCAGACCGCGATAAGCGGCGAGGCTGGAAATCACGATTAACTGGCCGCTATTTTGCTCGACCATCTCGGGCAGCACCGCCGTCACGCTGTTGACAGCGCCGAGAACATTGACGCCGATGACTTCGGCTACCTCATTGGACTTCAAATCTCTCGCGTGGGTCGTCCCAGCGATTCCAGCATTGGCGACCAGAATATCAACGCGCCCGAACTTTTCACGTACTTGATTGGCGGCGGCACGCACGGCATCAGCATCTTTGACATCAGCCGGAAGCGCCAGTGCGCGCCCGCCTGCGGCTTCAACTTCGCTGACAATCTCGCGGAGACTATCAGCCCTCCGTGCGAGTAAGCCCAGTGCAGCGCCTTTCCGCCCCAACTCGACGGCGAGCGAGCGCCCGATGCCGCTTGACGCGCCCGTGATGAAGACGACTTTTTGTGACCAATCGAAAGACATATCAGCCAAGCAGAGCGATTGTTCCCTGACCGACGGCGCAACGGCGCTCTTTCTCGCCATCCTTCGCGACGACTTCGCAGCGACACACTGCCAGCCGCGATCCCGCGCCCTCGACCGTTGCCGTAGCGACAAGGCGCTGCCCGCGCGCAGGCCGGATATAATTCACCTTGAACTCTACCGTCACGACCCGCTCTCCCAACACTGAACCGCCTGCGAAGGTAATGGCGTTGTCAATGAGATAGCTCACGACGCCACCATGAACGAATCCGTGCTGTTGCAGAAATTCCGGACGAATTTCGAGAGCTATGACAGCACGACCTTGCTCAAATTCAATTAATTCAGCTCCGAGATGTTGGCTGAAAGGCTGACTGCCAAGAACTGTTTGCCCTAACGTTTGAAGTTCCGTCACGGTCTTCGTCAACCTCCGTAAACTTTTGACGATTAAGAGCAGCTAACGAAAGCTGCTGATTGATGCCCCGCCCTTCATCCCTCAATCCAATATTTTGTCATGCACATATTCTACACGGCGTGACGAGGTTTTGTTAGACGCTTTTAGCTTAATATCTCCTTGAATGCTACTTCGTCTATCACGCGCAGGCCGAGTTCCTGCGCTTTGTCCAGCTTCGATCCGGCATCCTCTCCTGCGACGACATAATCAGTCTTCTTGCTGACGGTGGATGTGACGCGACCGCCGCGCCGCTCGATCATGGCTCGCGCTTCGTCACGCGTCAGGCTTTCGAGCTTTCCGGTCAAAACAAACTGCTGGCCCGCAAAGGTTTCATCCTGCGCGCTCTCTGCGCTGCCCTCAATCTCAGTCCGAACGCCCGCCGTTCGCAGCCGCTCGCACAGGTACAGATTACCCGCGTCGTCAAACCAATCGCGCACACTCTGCGCGACGGTCATGCCGATCTCGTGAATATCATCCAACTCTTCTGTGGTCGCCTTGCTCAAGCGTTCGAGCGAGCGAAAATGACGCGCGAGAATCCCTGCGGTGCGCTCGCCGACATGACGAATCCCCAGTCCGTAAATCAGATGAGGCAAATCGCGCGTCCTGCTCGACTCAATCTGCGCCATCAGATTCGACGCGGACTTCTCCGCCATCCGTTCGAGCGCCGCCACCTCTTCCTGCTTGAGCCTGTAAATGTCTCCCACATCAGCGATCATCTTCTTCTCGACAAGCTGTTCGACAAGCTGCTCGCCCAAGCCTTCAATCCGCATCGCGCGGCGAGACGCGAAATGTAATAACCGCGCTTTGAGTTGCGCCGGGCAATCGGCAGCCACGCAACGCGACACGACTTCGCCCTCCGGTCGCGAAATCACGCCGCCGCACACCGGGCACTTCTTCGGCTTGCGAAAGCGTTTCTCTGCGCCCGTGCGTCGCGACT
>JACCVS010000289.1 GCA_013698055.1 Acidobacteriota bacterium | reverse complement strand
GCATTGAGAAATTAAGATTCAAAGATGAAGAGCGCGCAGTCTCCGGGCAGGTGGCGCTCTTTGCTCCGGTGCGTGAACGTGCGGCGCGAGCGGAGTACGAACGGCTAGAATTGCGTTACAAAGCGCGCGTGCGCGTGATGACTGTGCTTAACCGGACGGATAACTTCCGCAATCCGGGCGTCTCACCTTTAACCGAATATCTTGAGCGGCGCGATCTGGACGCGACGGGGACGATCAAAAGCCCATTGCTCATCGAGCGTCTGGATGACGAGCGAGTGTTTCTGCCGCTCGCATTGCTTTACGAATGGCGTCAACGTGTGCTGGCTGAGATTGACGAAAAATTCTCTCCATCTACGGGCGGAGTCCTGAAGGCTGCGCTGCTCGGCAATCGTTACCATCTTTCGCGCGGCACATCCGAGCGATTTCGCGAGGGCGGGACTTTCCATGTGCTGGTCATCAGCGGGCTGCATATCAGTTTCATCGGCGGCCTCATCCTCTTCTTGATGCAGAGAGTGACGAAGAGACGAGTCTGGCAGTTTGCCGTGTCAGTCGCTTTTCTGTGGGCATATACGTTGGCGGTCGGAGCAGAAGTCTCGGTTGTGCGCGCGGCGTTGATGTTTACTCTGGTCGCGCTCGCCCCCGTACTTCATCGCCGGGCAAGGTCTCTGAATGCGCTCGGCGGCGCAACGCTCCTGTTACTGGTCTGGCGACCCGCCGATTTATTCGACCCCTCGTTTCAATTAACTTTTCTCTCCGTGCTGGCGATCATCGTCATCAGTTGGCCGCTGATCGAGAGATTGCGAGATGTGGGCGCATGGCATCCGACGCGCGAGAGGCCATACCCGCCGATCTGCCCGCGCCCTCTGCGACTACTCGCCGAAACGCTCTACTGGAGCGAACGAGACTGGCGGCGGGAGATGGCAGAATCGAGCTACAGCTACAGGCTCTTCAAGACGCCGCTGGCTGCGCGACTGGAAAAACTTCACGTCCAACGCATCTTGCGTTACGCCTTCAATGCAATCGTCGTCTCAACGAGCGTGCAGTTAGTTCTCCTGCCGCTGCTCGTTCTCTACTTTCATCGCCTTTCGTTTGCTTCGCTCGTCTTGAACATCGTGGTCGGTGCGTTGATGGTGCTGCTGTCACTGGTTGCACTCGCGGCGCTCTTGCTTTCTCAACTGAGCGCATGGCTCTCAGCGCCATTCTTCAGACTCGCCGAAGGGTTGAACTGGCTGATGGTTCACAGCGTTGATCCTTTCGCCAGCGCAGGCGTAGCCTCCATCAGATTGCCGGAGTACACAGGGTGGCCTTCTGTTATTTATTTCCTTTATTACGTGCCGCTGGTTGCTCTGGCTGTCACCCTAGCACGGTGGAATCCGCTTGCTCGTGCGTCTGAGATAAATGAAGAACGCAAATCATGGCTTCTCATCAGGCCAAAGCCTGCGGTGATTGCGCTCGCCGTCATGCTTGTTTTGATCGTCGCGCATCCGTTCAGCGCAGGCAGACCGGACGGCAGGTTGCGAATTGATTTCCTGGATGTCGGGCAGGGCGATGCGGCACTGGTGACGATGCCTGATGGCACGACGCTCCTGATTGATGCGGGCGGTCGGCCACGCTTCGATTACACACGACAAAGCGAGAGAGAGGATGAGGGGAAGGAAGCTTTCGAGCGCGATACGCGGAGCATTGGCGAAGGTGTGGTTTCGGAGTATCTCTGGTGGCGCGGCCTTGACCGTGTTGATTATATTCTGGCGACGCACGCCCATGCGGATCATCTGGACGGCTTAAACGATGTTGCGCGCAACTTCCGTGTGCGCGCCGCAATCGTCGCGCGTGCGCCCGCTTCCGATTCCGAGTTCGCTCGGTTTGCCATGACCGCGCAGAAAAACAATGTCCCCGTGCGTCTGGTAGGGCGTGGCGACGTGTTGCGCTTCGGCATGGTTGAGGCGGAAGTCCTCTGGCCTCCGCGCACTGAGAATACGAATGCGCCCTCCGGCAACGACGAATCCCTCGTGTTGCGCCTGCGCTTCGGCAATCGAGTTTTTCTCCTGACAGGCGACATAGAGAAAGATGCCGAGGCCGCGCTCACAAATAGCCAGGACGATCTCCGCTGCGATGTCCTGAAGGTCGCCCATCACGGAAGCAAGACTTCCTCCACCGAAGCCTTTGTGGAAAAGACAAAACCCGGTTATGTCGTTATCTCTGTCGGCCTTAATTCGGTCTTCGGGCATCCACACAAAGAAGTTCTGGAACGCTGGCAAGCAAGCGGCGCACAAATCCTCACGACAGGGCAAAACGGCACCATCACTATCAGCACTGATGGCAGCGATTTGAAACTGGAAACGTTTGTAAAACAGTAACAAGTGACAAATGACAAGTGACGAGTAAGAAAAGGAAATGAGTCGCCAGCATTGAGCTATTGGTTTTAACTTGTCACTCGCCACTCGTCACTTGTTACTGTTTTTTGTATCCGTAACGTTCTAACAGCGTCTGGCCTTCGACGCTCAGGATGAAGGTTACGAAGCGTTGCGCGGCTTCCTGGTGGGGTGAATCTTTGATGATAGCTATTGCCTGATCTATCGGCTGGTGCAGCCGCTCATCAACTTCGAGGATCTGGCCTTCGTTTGCTTTGACGAGCGCGAGAGGAATGAAAGCGACTTCGGCGTTGCCGGTGGCTGCGTACTGCTTCGCCTGCGAGACATTTTGCCCGTAGATGATCTTCGGCTCGATTTGCGTCAGGAGATTAAGCTGGCGCAAAGCCTCGATTGTGGCGCGTCCATACGGAGCAACATCAGGTTTGGCAATGGCGATGCGTTCGACTTCAGGACGAGCGATGTCTTCAATTCGATTGAGAGTGAAGCGACTCCCCGGTGGAATCCAGAGGACGAGGCGACCACGCGCGAACAATCTGTTTGTGCCGGGCGTGAGCAATCCCTTGCCGTTGAGTTTCTCTACATGCTCGACATCTGCGGAGGCGAAGACATCAAAGGGCGCGCCGTTCTCGATCTGCTTCGCCAGGTCGGCTGTCGCGCCGAAGCTGAAACGGACGCGAACACCTGATTGCTTCGTAAATTCTTTCCCCATCTCCGTGAAAGCGTCCGTGAGATTCGCCGCCGCCGCGACAGTAATCTCCGGCGCGGCTGTCTCACTATCTGCGGGCACGCCGCGCGTACAACTAAGCGAGAACGAAAAAGCGAGACTTAGTAAAAAGAGGATTGATGAAGACGAACGGAGACGCGAGATGCGGGAAGCGTGTAATCGGAAACCAGACCTCAACATAAACAACAGAGCAAACACTTTTATTCTGACTTCTGGATTCTGACTCCTGAATTCTGCTCTTATATTCCCGCCCCATCCATGAATTCGTTAGGCGAGTAGTGGCCGACCTCATTGCTTCCGACCTTGTAGGTGTTCAGAACACCTAGCGGCGGCGCGTACAGGTGAAGCGTCACCAAATCCTGCCCGCTTACTTCCGGGTTTCCGATTTGATGTATATCGGGCACGTCGGCGGCGGTCGCCTCTCCAATATTCCACTCGCGCCCGGATTGGTAGTAAAGCTGGCGCTCATTGTTTTGCCCGAAGACGGTCTCCCACATCACGCCCTCGCAGACTCGAACCGAGCCGTATGAGCCGTTGTGGTCGTGGATGGGCGTCCGCTGTCCGGGCTTCCAGCACAGCACAAGCATCTCGGCGTACTCGTTGCGCATGACGCGATGCCGGGCATAGGTTCCAGTCTTAAAGAAGCGGTATGGGCGCAATTCGTCGGGTGTGATTGCCACACGTGTGAGCCAGTCGTTAATGTCTGCGAAGGTCGGCGCGCAACTTAGCGCATTGAGCATTTCGGTTAGCGACCTGAAGGAAAAAAGCTGATGTTTATCTTCGACTAACTTCGGGAAATGAATTGCCGATGTGACATTTGTTGACATGGCTTTCGCGGAACTCCTCGGGAGATGCTGACTATCTGAAAACGGTGCCGCGCAAGAAAGAGTATCAGGTGCGCCGAGGGTTTTATAGTATGCCGGAGCTTTCGAGTCAATGCTTCATTGATACGGAAAAGCTCTCAGCTTGCGAGCATAATCCGCAGGTCTCGAACGTTGGTTCCGGTCGGGCCGGTGATAATCGCATCGTCCAACGCCTGGAAAAAAGCATAAGCGTTGCTCTCATCAAGAAAACGATGCGCGTCGAGATTGAGTTGACGGGCGCGCTTCATGGTTGTTTCATCACTGATCGCGCCCGTTGCAGGGCTGTTGCCGTCAATGCCATCCGTGCCCGCGCTGAGAGCTACAATGTGAGAGAATTCTGTTTCATCACAAGCTCTGGCGTCCAATTCTATCGCCCAGCGCAAAGCGGATTCAGCGTTGCGCCCTCCAGTTCCGCCCCCACGCACGGGGCACTTGAACTCTCCACCGGAGATAAGGCACACGCCGCGTTCATGGGCGCTTGCGCGACGCGACAAATCAAAGAGTCTTGAAAGAAGAATGGAGCAGCCTTCGGCCACTGGTTGCTCGACAACGTCGCGTGCGAACTCAACTGTGAAGCCGCGCGAGCGTGCAGCTTCGGCGGCTGCCGCGAGCGCATCCTCGTAATTAAGGAGAACATAATGTTTCCGCAACGGTTGAAGTGAGGGTGACGTAGTTTCCTCAACTGGATGTTGAATTGCTTGCAGGATACTTCCGGGAATGCTCGCTTCGAGTTTGTAGCGGGCGATAATGGATGCAGCTTCCGGCGCGTTAAATGGAAGATCAAAGGTTGGGCCGGATGCAACAATCGCTTCGTGTCCCGCGCCTGTATCCGAGACGATTAAGCTCACCTGATCGCAGTGCGGCGCACGTCGAGCCAGCCCTCCGCCTTTAACATCCGAGATGGCGCGGCGCACGGCGTTGATCTCCATAATATCAGCTCCGCAGGAGACAAGCGCCTCGTTGGTCTTTCGTAAGTCTTCAAGCGTCGTTTGCTCGTCGCGCGGCAATTCCATCAGGGCAGAGCCACCGCCGGAAATCAGGAAGATGACAATTGCCTGTTCACGATTCGCGCGGCATAGGAGATCGAATGCCGCCCGCGCTGCGTCAAGGCTCCCACGATTCGGGAGCGGATGCCCTCCCGCAAACACACGCCAGCGGTCGGAGAAAGTGGTATCGGCCAGCGAAGTTTCAGCCGGTGTCGCCGACACTGTTTCCTTCGCTGTCACTAAACTTATTTGAGAGTGCGTGCTTGATGGCGCTGTGATAACGCCCGCCGTCAAATACTCTCCGAGGATTCCACTCAACGCTGAGGCCATCGGGCGCGCGGCTTTGCCGATGGCGATGGCATAAATTTTCGGGCGACTGCCTGCGAGATCAAAGGTTGTGTTGACTAACCTGAGACGAGAGCCTTCCAGTCCAACTGCGCGGCACACAGCGACGTTCGCATCAACGCTCTTGAGCGCTTCATCGAAAATCTCGCGCGCAGCCAGGTGAAGAGCAGGCAAGTCCATCGCAATGCTTTACTCCCCGGTAGTGATGAGCGCGCGCATTGCACGAAAACGACGGTCGCTGATGCCGCGCACCATCATCACGTGCTCAGGGCGGCGGAAACGGCCATACTCCGTGCGATGAGCAACAATGCGCGCGGCGAGACCACGCCCTATGCCCGGCAGCTTTTCGAGTTCTTCAGGTGAAGCGAGGTTGATGTTGATGAGCGGCGGGTTAATCGGTTCGTTCCCGGTAACGAGTTGCGCCGTTTGACCGCTTGATTGAAGGGCATGGCGTGGCAACTTGACGCAAGATGAGGAAATAATCAGCAGCACGCAACCGAGAAAGAGAGAGCAGAAAGAGCGCGGGCATCTCATCAGCAATCTCAATCTCATTGGCGAAACCGCCCTTCATGAATTCTTTGAAAATTTTGCCGCGACTGTGTGCAAAATGCTAGAAGTATAAAAATGTCAGGAACTTGTAACTTCACAAAGCCGCTTTTCCACAGGCTTTTCCACAGGGACTGTGGAAAACTGATGAAACTACGATGACGGAGGCGGATATGAGCAATCCAACAGGCCAGTCGAGTTTACAATTGGATAGTGATTTATGACCTGAAAGGGAACTCATTCCACGAACCGGATATTTCCATCAAGCACGCCATGTTTTTGTGCCGCGCCGTTTAGAGAAGCAGCACTCGCTAAACGGCAAGCGTCCTTGCCTTACTGTCCATCTAACATATACCTTAGCATTAATCAATAAATACATCTCCTGTCTGAGCGCAAACCCGTTTGGGAAAGGGCGGTCGGCGTCTCGCGCGAGTGAGATGGATGTTAATCGTCGGCATCTTACTGGGCGGGAAGCGGAAACAATGAATTTGTTAATGGAGGGTTTATGAAAACGAGAGAGCTTGGACGAAGTGGATTGAAGGTTTCAGCTCTGGGGCTTGGCTGCATGGGGATGTCGGAATTCTATGGCGAGCGCAACGACGAGGAATCCGTTGCGACGATTCATCACGCGCTGAACCTCGGAATTAATTTTCTCGACACGGCTGACATGTACGGCGTCGGGCATAACGAGGAACTGGTCGGGCAGGCGATCAAGGGCAGGCGCAATGAAGTTTTGCTGGCGACCAAGTTCGGCAATGTGCGCGGAATGGACGGCAGCTTTCTCGGTGTCAACGGCAGACCCGAGTACGTCCAACAGGCGTGCGAAATCTCGCTGCGCCGTCTGGGCGTAGACACCATTGATCTTTACTATCAGCACCGCGTTGACCCCGAGACTCCGATTGAAGAGACGGTTGGGGCTATGTCGCGCCTCATTGAAGAAGGGAAGGTGCGATACCTCGGACTGTCGGAAGCGTCGGCGGAGACGGTTCGCCGCGCGCACGCCGTTCATCCGATTGCTGCCTTGCAGAGCGAGTACAGTTTGTGGACGCGCGACGTGGAAGACGAGATTCTGCCCGCGTGCCATGAACTCGGCATCGGGTTCGTCGCGTATAGCCCGTTGGGCCGCGGATTCCTGACCGGCAAGTTTCAAAAGCCTGAAGACTTGCCGGAGAATGACCGCAGGCACATGTTCCCGCGCTTTCAGGATGAGAACTTTCAACAAAATCTGCGCCTCGTCGAGAGGGTTCAGGAGATTGCCGCCAGCAAAGGATGCAAGCCCGCGCAACTCGCGCTCGCGTGGGTGCTGGCGCAGGGCGACGACATCGTTCCGATTCCGGGGACGAAGCGTCGCGCTTACCTGGAAGAGAACGCGAAGGCTCTAGGCGTTGAGCTTAGCCCCGAAGACCTCGCTCGTATCAACGAGGTTGCGCGCCCCGATGCTGTGGCTGGCGCACGGTACCCTGAATTTGCGATGAAATCAGTCAATCAGTAAGTTGAAGTTGAGGAAGTGAGAGGAACGACGCCATCGCCGCAGTCCAGCCACCAGATTCATCCTTTCGTTCATCGTTCGGCAAACGTCCGGTTTCTCCGGCAGCATCTCTAAGAGAAAAAGTTTTTCCAGCACGTTGTCGAACGGGTCATTTCTCAAAGGAGCCAAAGCGTGAAAACTAAAGCAAACGGACCGGAAGTTCAAACCCAACCCAAAGACTCTTTCATGAATCGCTTTCTAGGATTCATCGAGAGGGCCGGAAACATCCTGCCGCACCCGGCGACGTTATTCGTCATTCTAGCCTTCTTTGTCATCATCCTCTCGGCCATCACAGCCTGGATGGGCGTCTCGGTCGTGCATCCCGGCACGGGGCAGGTTGTGCGCGCTGAGAGCTTGCTGACCGTCCAGGGGCTGCACCGCATCCTGACATCCCTGGTGACAAACTTTACAGGCTTCGCGCCGTTAGGAACGGTGCTGGTAGCTATGCTCGGCATCGCCGTGGCCGAAGGGAGCGGACTCATCTCGGCTGCGCTGCGTGCCGTGGTGCTGTCAGCCCCGCGCCGTTTGCTCACCTTCATCGTCGTCTTCGCAGGCGTCATGTCGCACATGGCATCAGATGTCGGCTATGTGCTGGTGATTCCGCTCGGCGCGATGATCTTTCTGGCTGTTGGTCGTCACCCGCTGGCGGGGCTGGCGGCGGCGTTCGCGGGTGTCTCGGGCGGTTTCAGCGCCAACCTACTGCTCGGGCCAACCGATCCGCTGCTCGCCGGACTGACGCAGGAAGCGGCGCGCATCCTCGACAAGGCTTACGTCGTCACGCCTGCGGCCAACTACTTTTTTATGGCGACATCTGCCGTGATGATCGCGATTGCCGGGACGTGGATTACCGAGAAGGTGGTTGTGCCGCGCCTGGGCGAGTACAAAGGGGATGAGAAGCCGGAGGAGTTGAAGGAACTGAATAAGGAGGAGAAGCGCGGACTCCGCTATGCGCTCGTTGCGACTCTCATCTTTGTTGGCATTATCCTCTAGGGGCTTGTGCCGTCGGGTGGATTCCTGCGCGACCCGCAGACGGACGGCATCCTGCGCTCGCCGTTTTTGTCCGGCATCGTGGCTATCATTTTCTTCGCCGGTGTGATCGTCGGCCTGGCTTACGGCATCGGCGCGCGCACCGTTCGCAACGACAATGACGTGATGAAATCTATGGAGAAGGCGATGGCGACGATGTCGCTCTATCTCGTTCTCGCCTTCTTCGCCGCGTAGTTCGTCGCCTTCTTCAATTGGACGCACCTCGGCGTGATTACTGCCGTTAAGGGAGCGGAGATTCTGCGCTCGTCGGGCATCGGCGGTATCCCGCTCATCGTCTCTTTCGTCATCATTACGGTGTTGCTTGACCTTGTGCTGGGAAGCGCCTCGGCGAAGTGGGCTGTGATGGCCCCGGTCTTCGTGCCGATGTTCATGCTGCTCGGCTACTCGCCAGAGTTAACGCAAGCTGGCTACCGTATCGGCGACTCGGTCGCCAACATCATCACGCCCCTGATGTCATACTTCCCGCTCGTCGTCGCCTTCGCGCAGAGATACGATAAGAAGGCAGGCATCGGGACGGTCATGGCGACGATGATGCCCTACTCCATCACCTTCTTCATTCTCTGGACATTGCTCTTGATCGTCTGGTATCTCCTGGGGCTGCCACTGGGGCCGGGCGCGGGCATCTACTACCAGCCAGCGGTAGCGCCATAGTGAAAAAGCCTCAAGCTGGTTCAGTCAATGATTGATGAAGAGTGACCTGGAAAAAGTCTTTGCCGCGCTGGGAGAATCATCCTTCCGGCGCGGCTTCCGCCTGCGCGGCAAAGAACTCGACTATCTTCACGATAAAGGATTGCCGGTGGTGCTTGAACATGCGGCGGACTTTATCGAGAAGCGATTAGCGGCAGCCTTTCCGGCGAACGACGGGAAGCAAACGCCGATGCGGCATCATCCGGTCTTTATCGCTCAGCACGCGACCGCGACCTGCTGCCGTGGCTGCCTACAGAAGTGGCACGGCATTCAAAAGAATCGCGCGCTCGAAGACGCCGAGAAGCAATACATAGTTGAAGTGATAAAGGCGTGGCTCATACGTCAGGAGAGATAAATGGAAAAGCTGCTTGAAGGGTTCCCGGTCGTTATCGAGATTCCCGTCGCCTGGGGAGAGATGGACTCTCTACAGCACGTCAACAATATCGTCTACTTCCGTTATTTCGAGAGCGCGAGGATGGCCTACTTCAACCAGATAGACTTCTGGAGCTACATGGACGACACTGGCATCGGCCCGATTCTGGCATCAACGCAGTGCAAGTTCAAAATCCCGCTCTCTTACCCGGATATGGTTTCCGTCGGAGCAAGGATAGCTAATGTGGAAGATGATCGTTTCCTGATGAAATATGTGGTCATCAGCCATCAGCACCGGCGAATCGCCGCCGAAGGTGAAGGCATTATCGTCTCTTACGACTATCGCGAGAAGAAGAAGTCTCCTCTCCCAGGGGAGATCAAAGCGCGGATCGAGGCGCTTGAAAGCAGTAGACGGAATCAATGACTTCTCAAGCATTTCCTTCCAGATGCTTTTGACAGCGCAGAGCGACTAATCTAAAATCGCGCCCGCTTCTGTACGAGAAGTGGCCGGATGAGATGCTGTTCTTCACGTTAACTGTTCTCAAGCATTTGCCTCTCGTTTTATCCGGTTGTGGTCTGGATTCGGACAGTAGAAATCCCCAACATTAACTCTCATCCCACGAAGGAACTTGCGATATGCCCTGCTTACATCAACGAGGAAGATACGTTATCTGCCTGCTCGCCGTGCCGTTATTTCTTACGCTGGCAAGCACGAATCTCACGGCCTTCACGGCTTCAATTCCCGGCGACACGGAATACTACGGCAAACTCGACGCCGAATTGATTCCTCACACCGAAGACCTGGATCAGGTAATATTCAAGCCCATCACAGATTTGTCGAAAATCAAATTCGCCACGCCCCTTGAATCAGGAGTGAAAATCACCGCTGGCCGCCTTTTTCATCCGCCACAGGATAAATCTTCGATCCTCACTCTGCTGGTTGAGCCGGACGATGATGGCGAGCCTTATCTCTATGCCGATCTGGATCAGGACAGCATGATGGCCAATGACGAGCGTTTTGCGCTCAAGCGAGGCGAGAATGACAATCCCTATATCCTTGAAACGATGCTCAAGTTGCCTTTGAAAAGCGCGCTCTTTCAAAGCTACCCGGTGTTTGTGCAGTATCTCAGGAACATTCGGTGGGACGAGATGAATGAGGGCGAGCGAATGATTCTTCAATCGAAGCAAGCACTCGCCAGAGGCCAGGTGGACATCGGGGGACGCAAAACGCTTGTCCAGTATGGCTTCAATCCTCAGTCGAAGAAGATCAGCGTGAACAATGGCTCGTTTGGTGTGGACGGCGACGGCGATGGCAAGATTGTGGTAGATCGTTTCTCTCCCGAATCAGCCGATGCGCGCGAGGAGACGGTCATCTTTCGCGTTGGTGACGCTTACGTCTCGACCCGGCGCGTTGATGTCGAGAAGAATCAAATCACACTGCGGTCGCATCCGGCTTCGGATTACAAGCGAGTCGAGGTACAGATCGGCTCTGAGGTGCCTGATTTTCAGTTTACGGATTTTAGTGGCAAGAAACGCAAGTTGTCGGAGTTTCGCGGCAAGTACGTGCTGCTGGATTTCTGGGCTGCATGGTGCCCGCCGTGTCGTCGTGAGCTACCGTACCAGAAGGCAGCCTACTCGCGTTTTCAGCCGCGCGGCTTCGAGATTCTTGGAATGAACAACGACGAAGACCCGGCACAGATCAAGGAATGGCTGAAGAAGAACGGGCTGGTATGGCCGCAGGCGACGATGGCGAGCATCAAGGATTTGGA
>JACCVS010000269.1 GCA_013698055.1 Acidobacteriota bacterium | reverse complement strand
GCTATCACCAATGCTAGTGAAGCGGCGGAGAAAGCCAACGTCGCCATTGATCCTGATGATTTGTGGGTCAAGGTAGCGTTTGTTGATCGCGGGCCGACGAAGAATCGGAGCCGTATGCGCCCTGCGCCGCAGGGACGCGCTTACCGCGAGCGCCGACATTTCTGCAACGTGACGATTCTTCTCTCAAACGACGAGAAGATAGTCACAGCCGATAAGAGGAAGGGCGGCAAGGCCGCTGCTACTGAAGGCAAGCCCGCGAAGGTCGAAGAGAGCAGGACGCGTAAACGTGGTGGGGCTGTCGCCGCTCCGCGAGCCAAGCGCGCCGCTCCAAAAAGTGAAGGCGCTGAAGAAAAAACCAAGAGCGACTCGAATAAGAGCGAGAGCGCAGTAGATGAGACAACGGCTGGTGAATAGTAATCCTTAATTGTTTGAAATTTCAATTTTGAAACTTCAAATTTAAGGTGACTGAAACGGAGAAATACATTGGGTCAGAAAGTTCATCCTTACGGCTTCCGCCTCGGCTATAACAAAGATTGGCACTCGCACTGGTATGCGAAGAAGCAGTTCGGCGAGTACCTGCTGGAAGATTTGAAGCTGAAGAGCGAGTTGAAGCAGAAGTTCACGGGCGCGGGCGTCAGCCACGTTGACGTTGAGCGCGCGGCCAATCGCCTGAAGATCATCATCTACACGTCGCGTCCCGGCATCATCATCGGACGCAAAGGCGCGGAGATTGATAAACTCAAAGGCGACCTCTCATCCCGAACGGGGCGAGAAGTTCTGGTTTCAATTCAGGAGATACACAAGCCGGAACTCAACGCACAGCTTCAGGCCGAAAAGATCGCCGTGCAGCTTGAGAAGCGTATCGCTTTTCGTCGCGCTATGCGGAAGACCGTCGAAGAGTCCATTCGCTTCGGCGCGCAGGGAATCAAGGTTAAGATTTCCGGTCGCTTGAACGGAGCCGAGATTGCGCGCAGCGAATGGCATCTTCAAGGACAACTTCCGCTGCACACCTTGCGCGCGGATATTGACTACGGGCTGGCCGAAGCGCACACAACGTTTGGCGTGATCGGCGTCAAGGTCTGGATTTACAGGGGCGAGATTCTCGATCCAAAGGCGGCGATGGCACGCGGCACGGGCACAGACCCGATCAATGAGCCGCGCGGCGAGGGACGTGAGCGTCGTCCGCGCACGCGCCGAGAGCGCGAAGGCGGAGGCCGTGACGGTGAGCGCGGCGATAGACCCCCCGGTCGCGGACGCGGCGGAGACAGATCATAAGGTAGATGTCAGGGGCTAGATGCCGGGTGCTGGTTTTAGCTTTAACTAACATCTGACATCTAATATCAAGCATCTAGGTTGAGCGGAGCAAAACATCATGTTGATGCCGAAAAAGGTAAAGCACCGGAAGCAGATGAAGGGGCGCATGAGGGGCGTGGCGAATCGTGGCGGCGCGATCAGCTTCGGTGAGTACGGATTGAAATGTCTGGAGCCTGCGTGGATTACGGATCGTCAAATTGAAGCGGCTCGTATTGCTATGACGCGCCACATCAAGCGCGGCGGTAAAATCTGGATTCGCATGTTCCCGGATAAGCCTATCACCAAGAAGCCTGCGGAAACGCGCATGGGCAAAGGTAAGGGCGCTCCTGAATACTGGGTGGCGGTCGTCAAGCCGGGACGCATTCTTTACGAGATTGAAGGCGTGGACGAGACGACAGCACGCGAAGCGATGCGCCTGGCGGCACAGAAGCTTCCAATTAAAACGAAATTTGTGAGACGCGCGGATCAAGAAGGAGGCGCGATTTAGTCTTATGGTAAAGAGACGCGAAGAATTAGAACGCCTGAACGACCAGTCAGATGAAGATTTGCAGGCAGAGGCAGCGCGCTTGAAAGAGTCGCTCTTTCGCTTGAACTTCAAGCTGGCACTCGGCGAAGTTGATGCGATCAAGAATGTCCGGCAGGAGAAGAAATCACTGGCGCGCATTCGCACCATCATGCGCGAGCGTGAGGTGCAGGCAGCAACGAAGTAAATCGTAATTAGTAGGTGGCTGGAAAGGGCGTTCGCCCCTCGCCATTTACCAGAGGTTGAGAGATGGCAGAAGAAAATCAGGAAGACGTTACCCCGACGACTGACGATGCGGCTGTTGCTGAAGCAACGACGGCTGGCGAGACGCTGGCGCACGCGGTCGCGCCAAACATTGATTCACAGCCGGGCAATGCCACGGGCACAGAGGCTGGCAAGCGTGGGAAACGTTCTCAGAAAGTCGGTATTGTCGCTTCAGATAAGATGGAGAAGACAGTCGTCGTGCGCGTTGATCGTTTGATCAAGCATCCGAAGTATCGTCGTTACGTGCGCCGCACGTCGAAGTTCATGGCGCATGACGAAAAGGGAGCTGCCATTGGCGACAAGGTGCGCATCGTCGAGACGCGCCCGCTCTCGGCCAGAAAACGCTGGCGCGTTGTCGAGATTGTGCAGAAGGCTGAGAAATAGTTTTCAGTTGCCGGTTTTCAGTTTTCAGCAAAGAGCGTCAATCTGCTTCTGAAAACTGAAAACTCAAAACTAACAACTGTGAACGGAGTGAGCAACAATGATTCAGATGCAGACCTCTTTGGAGGTTGCGGACAATTCGGGGGCGCGGCGTGTGGAGATGATCATGCCGATTGGCGGATCAACCGGCAAGATCGCTTCTTTGGGCGACCGGATCAAGGTCGCCGTGAAGGAAGCAACCCCTGATGGAACAATTAAAAAGGGCACGGTGCAGAACGCCGTGATCGTCCGCACACGCAAAGAAGTGCGACGTAAGGATGGGACGTACATCCGATTCGATCAGAACGCGGCGGTGCTCATTAAAGATGACGGCACGCCCATCGGCACGCGCGTCTTCGGCCCTGTGGCGCGCGAGCTTCGCGACAAGAATTATATGAAAATCGTTTCGCTCGCGCCGGAGGTGATATAGAAGTGGCTCAAGGAACTAAACGCGCGAAGATCAGAAAGAATGATCAGGTCATCGTTATTGCCGGACGCGACAAAGGCAAGCGCGGTCGTGTGCTGGAAGTTTCGCCCAGCACAGGCAAGGTGAAAGTAGAAGGCGCGGGGATGATTAAGAAGCATGAGCGCGCCAATCCACAGAATAATCGCGGCGGCGGCATTATCGAAAAGGAAGCCTATCTCAACATCTCGAACGTGCAGTTGATTGACCCGGATTCGGGCAAGCCGACGCGCATCAAATATGAGATCGAGGGGACAGGAAAGAATCAAACGAAGACTCGCGTTGCGGCGCGAAGTGGGCAAAGTTTAGAGAAGTAAGCGAGCGATAAAACTGCGAGACCATGTCTGGAAACACTTAATCCGAAATCTTTTGGAGGGTGAGACCCAGACTTTGAGGGAAGAGAAATGGCAGCAAGATTAAAAGAGAAATATACGAAAGAGATTGCGCCCGCCATCGCCAAAGAGTTCAGCATCAAGAACCCGATGGCCGTGCCGCATCTTGAGAAGATTGTTATCAATATGGGCATGGGTGAAGCCATCGCCAACGCCAAAATTCTCGACACGGCGGCGGATGAAATCCGCGCGGTCACAGGCCAGAAGCCCGTGGTTACGAAAGCGAAGAAATCCATCGCCTCATTCAAGCTACGGCAGGGGATGCCCATCGGCGTGATGGTGACTCTGCGCGGCGATAGAATGTATGAGTTTCTTGACCGGCTCGTGTCAGTAGCGTTGCCGCGAGTTCGCGACTTTCGCGGCGTCTCACCGAAAGCCTTTGACGGGCGCGGTAACTACACGCTCGGCATCCGCGAGCAACTTATTTTCCCTGAAATTGATTTTAATAAAGTGGACAAAACGCGCGGCATGAACATCTCGATTGTCACAACCGCGCGCGATGATGAGCAGGCGCGTGCCCTGCTAAAATCTCTGGGTATGCCGTTCAGGCAATGAAGAAGCAATCAGCAATCAGCAGTCAGCAGTCAGCAAGAAAAACTGACCTGCTTTAGCTGAGCGCTGATGGCTGAATGCTGATAGCTAAATTTATGGCAAAGAAATCACTGATTGCGAAAGCGAACCGGAAACCGAAATTCTCGTCGCGCGCCTATTCGCGCTGCAAGCGTTGCGGACGCCCGCGCGCCTACCTGCGTAAGTTTAATTTGTGCCGCATCTGCTTCCGCGAGTTGGCGCTGCAAGGGCAAATTCCCGGCGTCGTGAAATCGAGCTGGTAAGAAATGCGGTGATAAGTGATAGGTGATAAGAAAATCTCTTATCACCTATCACCCATCACCTATCACTTGGAGTTTGAAGAATGACTGATCCTATCGCCGATATGTTGACGCGCATTCGCAACGCAATAAGTGCGAAGCACTCGCGCGTTGATATCCCGGCCTCGAAATTGAAACTTGAAATCGCCCGAATCCTGAAAGAAGAGGGCTACGTCAACAACTTCGTCATCAAGGGCGAGGGCACCAAGCGCACGGTTCGAATTTTCCTGCGCTACGATGCGCGTGGCACAAGCTCGATCACGCATCTTGCAAGAGTGTCGCGTCCCGGTCGCCGCGTTTATATGGGTGCAACCGAGATTCCGAAAGTGCTTAACGGCTATGGCGTCAACATCGTCTCGACTTCGCGCGGCTTGATGAGTGGCAAATCCGCCCGCCGCGAGAACATCGGCGGCGAAGTGCTGGCACAGATTTACTAAGGGATGAGGGATGAGGGATGAGGGATGAAGGAAAGCGTCCTGTTTCATCCCTCATCCCTCATCCCTCATCCCTGAGGTTATTATGTCTCGCATTGGAAAGAAAGCTATTACCGTTCCCGCAGGCGTTACGGTCAAGATTAGTGACCGTGAGCTGGAAGTTAAAGGCGCGAAGGGCGTTCTGAAGACGCCTGTTCCTGAAGGGATCACTTTCAAACAGGATGGCGACCAGTTGGTGGCCGAGCGCGCGTCGGATGATCTGGCTGCGCTGCATGGCCTGGCGCGCGCTCTGGCTAATAATGCCATTGTCGGGGTGACGGAAGGTTTTACAAAGCAGATGGATGTGGTCGGTGTCGGCTACAAAGCCGATGTGCAGGCCAAAAAGATTGTCTTTGCACTTGGTTATTCGCATCCGATTGAGTTTCCATTGCCCGATGGCATTGAAGCTAAAGCCGAGCGTATTCCGACCAAGCAGAGCATTCAGCAGTATCAAACGACGCTGACGCTCTCGGGCATTGATAAGCAGAAACTCGGCCAGGTGGCCGCAGAGATGCACACGCTACGCAAGCCCGATGCCTATAAAGGCAAAGGGGTGCGTTACGCCGATGTTACTTTGAAACTGAAACCGGGCAAAACCGGAAAATAGTTTTAAGTATTCAGTTTTTACTTTTCAGCAGGCGCTGAGATGAAAACTGAGAACTGAAAACCCAAAACTGAAAACTGATATAAAGTTATGGCACAGAGAAATAGAGCAGCAGTTCGCAGCGCGGTTCATAAGCGCATTCGCCGCAAGGTGCGCGGCTCGACGGAGCGCCCGCGCCTGGCGGTCTATCGTAGTTTGAACCATATCTACGCTCAGTTGATTGACGATGAACTGGGGAAGACTCTGGCTTCAGCTTCGACGACAGAGAAGGATTTACGCGACGGCAAGGGCGGTAACATCGAGGCTGCGCAGCGCATCGGACGTACCATCGCGGAGCGCGCTCTGGCTGCGGGAATCGAAAGCGTCGTGTTTGATCGCGGAGGCTATCTTTATCACGGGCGCGTTAAAGCATTGACGGATGCTGCCCGCGAAGCCGGATTGAACAAGGATGAAGCGGCAGTCCCCGCAGAGGGTGAAGCATCCGCTGCTGAAGGCAATGAGGAAGAGAACAGGGAGCAGTAATGAGACAACCCAGACAGCGTATTACGGCACAGGGGCTTGATCTGAAAGATCAGGTCATTTCCATCAACCGCGTGACCAAGGTGGTCAAGGGCGGTAA
>JACCVS010000258.1 GCA_013698055.1 Acidobacteriota bacterium | reverse complement strand
GTTCGGTACAGACCAAATAAAGTCATAGCTAGTCAGCCCAATGATGGCGTAGTGCATCTCGTCTGCTATGGGGTGGGCCACGTCTTCAAATTCGACGGCAAAAGGTAAAGCTTTTTGATTACGAATGGAATAAACTAAGAGCATCCGTTGATTTATCTATCAAGGATGTCTGAGCCGACAACAGGCAGGTTGAGCGATAGATTTGTTGTCATCGCAGGTAATACTTAACAATCAACACGCCTTGGCACGCGGCTATGTAAAGCGTGTCGTCAAGCGCCTGCGAATCGTTTGAGGTATAAGATGAAATGTTAGGTAAGGTGTAAGTTGGTTGGGATGAACCGTCCGAACAATCTTTATGAACCCGTCGCAGGCGCTCAGGGCGCACACGATGTCTTCCATGATCTTTCGTATTCCTTTAGCCTGTAAGAGTGGGCGGACATGAATCGTAGAAAACTTGCGTTGATGGGTGCGAGCGTTGTCGGTTTGATCTGAGTCGTGCGGTGGAAAAGAATGCGGTAGAGAGCAATAATCGCCTGGTATTGAGAATTGTTGATAAACATGGCAGAGGGGAGGTAAGCATCAAGCAGGCAACTCGATCCGTAATAACGCGCTATGGCGTCGCGGTCATCTCCGTGGCGCTGGCGTTTGCGCTGGCTTTATCGGCGAAAACGTTGATGGATCGGGCGATATTTTTGTTGTTCATGAGCGCCGTCGTCGTCAGTTCGCGCTATGGCGGAATGCGTCCCGGTCTGCTCGCCGCCCTCCTCTCTATCTTTTCCTGTATCTTCATCTTATTACCCTCTCTTCTCAAGTCCGCCAGTGTAGGTGGCGACGTGTTCGCGCTCGTCGTGTTTGCGCTCGTCGCCGTGTTCGTCAGCTCTTCTAATGTGGCGCGCAGCCGCGCGGAGGCGGCGCTCAAGCAAGCGGAAACGAACTATCAACGCATCTTCGAGAACGCAATTACGGGCATCTATCAAACCACCGTTGAGGGTCGCTATGTGACGGCGAATCCGATGCTCGCGCGCATGTTCGGATACGACTCCCCGGAAGAGTTGATCGCTGCGTCCGAGAAGGAAGACATCCTGAGACGCCGCTTCTATGTCGAGGCAGGACGCCGCGACGAGTTCATCAAACTTGTCAACGAAAACGATGCGGTGACGGGGTTCGAGTCGGAGATTTATTGTCGTGATAACAGGCGCATGTGGATTGCGGAACACGCGCTGACGATACGTGACGCGGAAGGGAAATTGATCGGCTTTCAAGGCACGACGATTGACATCACCGACCACAAGCGAGCCGAAGAAGCGTTGCGTAAAGCGCACGATGAATTGGAGCGCCGCGTCGCGGAGCGCACGGCGGATTTAGCAAAAACGAACGAAGCGCTGCGGGTGATAAACGAAGAATTACATGCGGAGGTTGCCGAGCGCCGGCGCGTCGAGGAAAGCCTGCGTGCGCTCTCGGCGCACCTGCAATCCGTGCGCGAAGCTGAGCGCACTCGCATCGCGCGCGAGATTCACGACGATCTCGGTCAAATGCTCACGGCGGTAATGATGGATTTATCGTGGCTCGAAGATAAACTATCGAAGCCGCGCGATGTGGCAGCGCGCAATGCGCTCGCAGAGAAAGTCGCGGCGCTCTCGAAGCTCGTCGGCAAAACGATGGATACGGTGCGGACGCTTGCCGCCGAACTGCGACCGGGCATCCTGGACGAACTGGGCTTGAAAGCCGCGATTGAATGGCAATGCGCTGACTTTCAAAAGCGAGCGAGCATCAAGTGTCATTTGATAACCGACCTTGAAGCTGTCGCGCTTGACCGCGCGAGCGCGACCGCCATGTTCCGTATTCTCCAAGAGAGTTTGACAAACGTGTTCCGCCACGCGAAGGCTACCCTGGTCACGCTCACGCTCGATGAGCGAGGAAATGAGCTTGTCTTAACGGTGAGAGACGACGGTCGTGGCATCACGGAAGCTGACATTGCCGACCCGCGTTCGTTAGGTATTCTTGGAATGCGCGAGCGCGCGACGATGTACGAGGGAACATTCGACATCGCTAATGCAGAAGGTGACGGAACGCGCGTCACAGTGCGGATGCCTCTCCTGAAATTGAGCGAAGCGGCGCGGGTCAAGTGAAATCAGGATGAACAAGACGATGATCAAGATTCTCATCGCGGACGATCATGCGATTGTGCGGCAGGGGCTTAAGCAGACGGTCGCCGAAGAGCCTGACATGACGGTCGCGGGTGAAGCTCAGAACGCGCAGGAGACCCTTAAACTCGTGCGCGAGCAGGAGTGGGATGTCATCGTCCTGGACATTACGATGCCCGGCAGAAGCGGGCTTGATTTGTTGATCGAGTTGAAGCGCGAACATCCGAACCTGCCAGTGTTGATCCTCAGTATGCACTCCGAAGAGCAATTTGCGGTGCGTGC
>JACCVS010000251.1 GCA_013698055.1 Acidobacteriota bacterium | reverse complement strand
CATCGTAGTGCAGCGAAATCGAAAGCCCGTCAATCTTCAACTCCGCGACGTACTCAATTTTGCGTCCATCGCTGAGGCGCTGGCATCGCTCATCGAAGGCGCGCAGATCGTCTATGTTGTAGCTGTTGTCGAGCGAGAGCATCGGGTGGCGATGCACGTATTCGCTGAAACCTTCGGCGGGGCGACCGCCAACGCGCTGCGTCGGGCTGTCGGGCGTGACGAGTTCGGGATGCTCGGTTTCGAGTTGTTGGAGGCGAACAAGAAGCGCGTCGTATTCGGCGTCGGAGATTTCCGGGTTAGCGTGAACGTAGTAAAGCTCCTCATGTCGTCGAAGCTCATCGCGCAGGCTCTGGATTTCGCGTCCGATTGTTTGAACGTCAGTCGGCAACTTCCCTCTTACCTTACCTGTAATTGTCGTGATAGAGCGTTCTCATCATAGCCAAATGATATGAGATGGCAAGTTATCCTCTGGAGAGGGTCAGCGCCGCAGAAGGGATTTTATGGCTGCCGCTTTTTGTGTGCCGCGCCTGCTGCCCCAGGTGATGAATGACGCGCCCGAAGAACTTGACGCTTTGCAGGAAATCTTCCAGACGGATGTTCTCGTCCGGGCCGTGCGGGTTCGACCCCGCATAACTTGTGCCGAAAGAGACGACGGGCATGGGAGGATCGCTTGCACCGCAGATTGCTCCGACTGGGCCGCTGGCCGGATTAAGCGGATAGACGACAGCGGGCGCGCCGTAAATTTCCTGCGCGGTTTCAATGGCAGCGCGAGCGACGGACGACTGCGCTGAGGATTTAATGACGGGAGCGCTGCCTAGTTCGATCAGCTCCACGTCTTTGAAGCCACGTACGTCCAGATGCTCGCGCAGAAGCTCTACGACTATATCCGGCGACAAATCGGGCACGAGGCGGAAGTCCAGTCGTACCATCGCGTCGCTCGGCAGCACTGTCTTCGGCCCCGCCTCGGTGTGGCCGGTCTGGATTCCGCAGATAGTGCAGGTCGGCCCGAAGATGTGCTCTTTGACGAGAGTGCTCCCGCGCATCCCGCGCACCCAATTGCTGATCCGAAACTCGCTCTTGAGTCCGGCCTCGTCCAGTTGAATCTCTTTCAGGGCTTCCGCGTCCTCCGGCGTGATAGGCGCGATGTGCGACGAAAAACCGTCAATCGTGATGACACCTTTTGGCGAGGTCATGGTCGAAAGCGCCTGCACGAGTCGCCACGCGGGGTTCGGCACAATCGCGCCCCACTTTGAATGTAAATCCGTCCGCGCACCGTGAACGCGAAGCTCTATGAAAGTGATACCCTTAAAGCCCAGACTGATGACGAAACGCTCCTGCGTATCCTTGTTCCCTTCCTCCCAGATGCAACCATCTGCTTTGAGCAACTCACTGTTCTCGGTGGCGAAGCGATGCAGGCTGGGGCTGCCGATGCCCGCTTCACCCTCAATGATAAAGCGCAGGCAAATGGGCAGCTTGCCGAAAGTCTTCTGGTAAGCCTCGACCGCCGCGAGCCGCGCGACCAGATCGCCCTTGCTGTTAGCCGCCCCGCGTGCGTAGAGCTTGCCGTCGGAAATCGTCGCTGCAAACGGCCCCGTTGACCAACTTGTTAACTGACCAACAGGCGCAACATCGTAATGCCCGTAAACCAGATAGCAATGCTGACCGGCTCCGCATTCGCCAAAGATGATGGGATAGCCGCTGCCCATCTTGAAGGCGCGCGTGCCCGCGCCGGAGCGTTGCATCAACTTCTCAATTGCTTCGGCCATCGCGCGCATCCCTGTGCCGCGCGCCGCCACCGACGGCATCCTGCAAATTGTTTGCAGGCGCTCCGTGAAGGTGCGCGCGTGACGCTCAACATAACGGTCGAAACGGGTAAAAGGCATTATTAAAAGCAGGGATGAGGGATGAGGGATGAGGGATGAAAGGAAGGCTTCAATATCTTGAATGCTTTTATTTCATCCCTCATCCCTTAGTTCCTCCCTCACCCCTTAAAAAGCAAGTAACGTGGGTGCGCTTTATCGCGCTCGAAACCGGCGCAGATTAGTCCGGCGGCGAAGGCTTGTTCAAATTCGGCGCGGACGCGCAGTTGCTCACGCCGCGCTGCGACGGCGTCCCGGTTGATGAGCGAAGACCAGTCCGGGGGAATTTCGATAATCGCGGCTGGAACGGAGTCTGAGTCGGGAGCAACGCCATCAGCCAGCAGGGCGACTCGCTGTGAATCGAGTTGCCAGCCAGCGAAAAGACGGTCGCTGTCTATGTGGACGCTCTCATCTGCCTCGTGTGGCATCGTGATGTAATCCGTGCCGTAGAAGTTCACTCCATAGGAGCGCACTGTGACGCCGAGGCGGTTAAGATTGAAATGAGCGTTGCGAGCCTGCATCGGGTCCCACGTCCATTTGATAAAGTTTCTTCCTTCAGAGAGCGCCCGCGCCCGCTGCGCCCACTTCAATTTTGCACCCACACCTTTGTTTTGATAATCCTTTGCGACCGCCATCATGTGCGAATAGCCGATGATCTCATTCGCCCCACGCACACCAACCATGTGATGAACGAACCCGACCATCCTGTCACCGGCGAAAGCTCCGAGAGTCCATCCGCCCGCGCGTCGTGTGACAATCAGGTGACGACGCGGCGAGATTTCCATATCGGGCAGCGCAAAGGCTTCGCGTTGAAGCCGGATGCATTGATCGTACTCCTCCATCGTCGCGCAATCGCGAATTTCGATTTCCGCCTGCGCATCCTTTGGTTGAGTCGTTGATTGCTCTAACATGGCTTTTCCTGCTGACTAATGCGGCTTAAGCCTCATTTTTGCATTTGCTCGGTTGGCCTAATAGGGAGTTTGATGACCACCTTGAGACCCTTCGTCTTCGAGCTTTCCAACTTAACTGTTCCTCCGAGCATATCTATCAGGCGACGCGAGATGGCGAGGCCGAGCTCGTTCATATTCGTGGCCTTCTCGCTTGGCGCGCTGATGTCCACCGGCTCGAAGATGCTGGACATGTCATGGATAGGCTCGCCTTCATCCTCGATGACGATGTGAAATTGACCTGGGGCGTGGCCGTCGGCAAAGACGCGAACGGATTCGCCTTCGGGACTGCGGTTGATCGCATAAGCAAAGAAATTATAGAGTACCTGCCGGAGCTTTCCTTCATCCGAGACGATTGAGGAAAGCTCTGCCTCGGCGTCACAGTCGATGGTTACTCTCTGCTTCTGAGCAAGCCGATTGACCGCCGCACAAGAATCCCGCAATGTCTCGCGTAAAGAAAATTCGTGAAGAAAAATCTCTGACTGTCCAGCCTCAAGGCGGGAGAGATCAACCAACTGCGTCAGGCGCGTTTGCAGTTGCAACCCTGAAGCCTGAATCTTTTCACAGAAGCGACGCTGGTCATCCGTCAGGGTTTCATGGTCGAGCATTATCTCCGCGAAGCCGAGCATAGAAGTTAAGGGTGTGCGCAACTCATGCGACATGCGTGACAGAAAGAGCGAGCGATAATGCGCGACGTGCCGCAGCTCGCGGTTGGCTTCTTCGAGCGCTTTGCTGTGCTGTCGCAACTCTTCAACGAGCTGTTCGATGCGTTGATTCTGATCGCGCACAGCCCCTGCGCGCCGCGCATTGCCAATACCGATCACAACCGGCGCAGCGATAAAGCGTAACCCGTTGAGAGCCGCCCGCAGGCGTTCGGGAAAGACCGTGATGGCGACGAGCGCGCCGACAAGAATTCCGCGCGCGTGAATCGGCACGGCGACGCCCGCATGTAATCCTGTCTCTTCGAGCTTACCGCGCAAAAGCTTCTCCGCATCTCCCACTTCTTCATCGTTATTTTCATCCAGCCACGCCT
>JACCVS010000239.1 GCA_013698055.1 Acidobacteriota bacterium | reverse complement strand
GAACGCTCTTTTTCCGCGACCATATCGGCGGGGCCACTTTTTGCGGAAGGCCTGCGGCGCGTTTGATTCTGGGTCGAACGCGCCGTAGTCGTAGCGGCAGTTTGCCCTACGACCTCACGATCTTCGTTGGTCTCCGCCCTTTTATTCGCGATAGCCCCGCCCGCCGCAGCTCTCCCGTTGATGGGAAGTGCATCATTATCTTTCCCGGCAACTCTGGGTTTCTTCTGCTCATCGCGCCTGTCACTGTTCTCCGGTTCGTTAGCAGGCGCAGATAGCACGGGGGACTGAGGCGTGGGAGGAGGAGCAGCCGCAACCTCGTCTTGCTCACGTTTGCCCGATTCCCCGAACTCACGCGATTTATCTTTAGCGTCAGCAACCTGCGGTGTCGCGGACTTGGCAACTGTGCCTTGAGGAACGGCGGGCGCAGATTCTTCCCGTGGCGCGCTTGTCGCTGGAAGAGGTGTGCCAACTGCGACGGGCTCCGTCTGACCTTGCTGCTCGATGAGAGGAGCAGTGTTGCTGTTAGAGTGGTTCTGAGCAGTTCCGGTCGCCGTCGTGTTCTCAGCTTTTGACAAGCCGGGCGCGTCTGCCGGGGCGGAATATCTTGACTCATCTTTGTTCTGCGCGACCGATCCTGCTTCTCTTTGCGAGCGTGTTGCCAAAATCGCAACGATGATGACGGCAAACAGCGCCAGCGCCGGGACACCATAACGCAGCACGGGCGGAGAGAAGATTGCGCCCAGCCACTTGCGCCAGGACGTGGGTGGTTTTATGTCTAAAGCCGCGACGCGCGCCTTTCCTTCATTGGAAACGCTGGCAGCGAGCGTCAAATCGGTGACGAGTTTTCGACACGAATCGCAATCAGCCAGATGAGCGAAGTAACGTGAGCGCGCAGCTTCGGGCAAAGCTCCTTCAGCGTAAGCGTTCATTTCATCCGCATCCAGATGAGCGCCAGCGGTCGCCGCTGCCACGGCTTCGCTGTTTGCTTCGCGCGCCGCAAGCAGAGTTTCGCCGTTGCGCCGTGCATGGCGGCGCAAGAGGCGATCCATCTCTGTGCTGTCAGAACTCTTCATCTAATTCAAGGATTCACGCCATTGTGAGCGCAACTGACTAAAGAACGCTCCAGAGCGACTTTGCTTGCGGCCATAATTCTTCTTGAGCGCCATTTTGATCAAACTTATTCATCTCGTCCTACTGTTCGTTCGCCCCCCGCATTCTCGCTCGTGAGCATCAATTCCAGATCGCTCTCCAGATGCATCGCGGCCTCGGAAAGCGAGCGCGCCGTCTCTCCTCGCGTCCAGCCATGCGTCTCCATCAAGATGGCTTCCACACGCTGGCGCACCTCGGCGTGGATGCGCGTCAGGCGGCGGCTGGCCGTCGCTTCATGCACGCCCAGCACTGCGCCGGCTTCACGAAGACGCAGGCCGTCGAAATAGTAGAGCTTGACGAGCAGACGGTCTTCCGGCTCAAGCTCCTGTAGAGTTTGCGCGAGCGCCGCTTCGACATCACCCGCAGCCCGCTGCTCCGCGAGCGCGCTTTCCGGGTCGGGCGGAGCATGTGCAGCGCTGAAAGATGCCTCGCCCTGATGAGACTCACGCGCCAGGCGATCAAAATCAGTATCAAGCTCCGTTTGCACCAGCCGCGATGATTTACGGTGCTGGTCAATTGCCAGTTGGCCGACCACGGCGCGCAGCCAGCCGCCGAGCGAGCCGCGCCCGGAATAGTAAGCAATTTTGCCTGAAGGACGGCCATCATCGCGCACTCGCAGGCCGTGCAGCTCAGCCCAGATGGACTGCGCCAAATCTTCCGCCGCATCTTCGTTGGAACTCGTCGAGCGTGCAGCCGACCTGACGGTCGCCCCAAACTGCGCGACTAAGTCGCTCCATGCCTGCTGGTCGCCACGCTCGCAGGCGACAATCAAACACAAATCGTCTGCATGAAGCGCGTCTATGAACTCGTTAATCGCCTGTGCCGAAGCCGTCGGGTTCGTTGACAAAAGATACTTGTCGAGCGTTGCGCGCACACGCTGGGCGAGAGCTTCTGCGTTGAGTGAACGGGCATCAACCGCACGCGCCAGCAGCCGTGCCGTGCCTTCGTTGACGAGTTTCTGCGTTTGTACGTTTGTCTGGCTCACGGGGCTTGTCGGTCATCAACCCGCTTGATGGCTCTATGCTATCATGAACCACGCTCTTTCAAGACCTGTTCAAAAAACTTTTCGGACATGAAACGCGCGCTGATTTGCGAGAGGCCGATGGCCGGATTGAAAAGCTTGAGCCAAAGCCTATGCAGTAACCGTCCCTCGACATAATCATTTTCACCAGCCTTGCTCTGATTACTCGGATTCTCTGTTCTGGCTCCAATCTCCTCTTAATCAACTTTTTAATAACTGCCTCAAGCCACCTTCTCTGTGATAGTCTTGAGTCTTGATGGCGACGTTTGGCAAGACTACGGAGCAGGGCGGGGCGCTCGGCCACAGACTCTGGTGGCTGATCCTCGGGCGCGTCGCCGCAGCCGTGCTTCTCTTCGTGCTCTCCTCTACGCTGTTTTCCCGCGAGCAGTCGGGTGATTCCGGGCGCAACCCGCTTTTCATCTTCATCGCGGTCGTCGTTGTCTCAGTCATTTACGCAATCGCATTGCGGATCAGCACGCGCGTGCGGCTCCAGGCCAGCGTTCAGTTATTCATAGATGTCCTGCTCGTGACGTGGCTGGTCTGGGTAACGGGCGACGTGGGTTCACCTTTCACCGCGCTTTATATCGTCATCATCTCAGTCGCCAGTATTTTTCTGGGCGCGCGGGCGGCGCTCGTCGCTTCGGTCGGGTGCGCTGCGATCTTTACCAGTCTCTCAATGGGCGTCGTCTCGGGCGTGATTCCTGCCTATGCGCCAGACGCTATTGCGACCTCGACTTTGAAAGTAATCCAGTCGGTCGGACTCAACGATATAGCCTTTCTCTTCGTCGGCCTGCTGGCGGCTCGGCTCGCCAAGCGTCAATCGCACTATGATGTGCAGTTAATTGAAACGACGCAGACGCTCGCCAATTTGCGCGCGCTGCACGAGCGCATCGTCGAGTCAATTCGCTCGGGTGTGGTCACGACGGACTTGCAGGGGCGCATCTTCATCTTCAACGCCGCCGCCGAAGAGATCACAGGCTATACGGCTGAGGATGTGCGCGGGCAGGGCGTTTCCATCTTCTTCGGCGACATCGAAGAGCATACCAGGGAATCAATGAGCGCGGTGGAAACCGGGGAGCCAAGTCCGCGCTTTGAAGCCGATTGCCTAACAGCCGACGGGCTGCGCCTGCGCCTCGGCTTCAGCATCTTTCCGTTGTCTGCGGAATCCGGCGAGACTACGGGTCTGGTCATCACCTTTCAGGACTTAACGCAGGTGCGCGCACTCGAAGATACCTCGCGCCGGCAGGACAGGCTCGCAGCCGTCGGGCGTGTGGCGGCCTCAATCGCGCATGAGATCAGAAACCCTTTGGCCGCGATGCGCGGCTCGATTCAGGTGCTGCGCTCCGAAATGGATGGTAATTCTTCGCAAGCGGAATTGATGGAAATCATCCTGCGCGAATCCGACCGCCTCAACCGCATCATCACGGATTATCTGACTTACGCGCGCCCGCGCTCGCAGGCTTACGAGAGCGTTGACGTGCGCGAGCTGCTTCAGGAAACTTTCATTCTCCTGCGCCACAGCCCGGAGCTTCTGCCGGTGCATAGTGTGGAAGAGGACTATCCCGCAGAAGCATTCACGGCGAATGCAGATGCCTCGCAGCTCAAGCAAGTCTTCTGGAACATCGCGCGCAACGCGCTACAGGCGATGCCTAATGGCGGGACTTTGCGCGTGGAGCTAAGACATTCCGCCGGGAATCGTTTGCGAATCACGTTCACCGACACGGGACAGGGCATGTCGCCCGAACAGGTCGAGCACCTTTTCGAGCCGTTCTCTTCGACAACCGGCGGCACGGGGCTGGGGCTTTCAATTGTTTATCAAATCATCCGCGATCACGGTGGTACAATTAACGTCCGCAGCCTTGAGGGGCAAGGGACGACGATTACGATTGAGATATCGGGAGAAAGGCAGAATCCAGAATCCAGAATCCAGGAGCCAGAATGAAAGGCAGAATCCAGAATTCAGAATCCAGGAGTCAGAAGAAAAGAAAATCAGAAGAAGAGCGGTTTCAGCCTTTCATTCTGGATTCTGGATTCTGACTCCTGAATTCTGCTTTTACGTATGAATCGAACACCGGCAAAATCTTTTGAAGACTTGATCGTCTGGCAGAAGGCTCATCAGTTTGTGTTGTCCGTCTATAATTACAGCGATTATTTTCCTCAAAAAGAGATTTATGGATTAACCTCACAATTCAGACGAGCTGCGATTTCTATTGCGGCTAACATTGCAGAAGGTTTCAAGAAAAAGGGTCGTAACGATAAAGCTCGCTTTCTGAATATTGCTCAAGGCTCGCTTGAAGAATGTCGTTACTATCTTGTGTTGGCGAAAGACCTGGGCTACGGTGATAATCCTGTGCTGCTGCCACAACTTGAAGAAGTCAGTAAATTACTGGAAAAATACACAGCAGCCATTCTGGATTCTGGCTCCTGAATTCTGAATTCTGCTTTTCGTTATGTCCAAACTACTTATCGTTGATGATGAACAGGGGATGCGGCAGCTCCTCACAATCGTGTTCGGGCGCGAGGGGCACGAGGTGCGCGCAGCTGAGAACGGGCGGCGTGCGCTTGAGGTGCTGCGCGAAGAAGCGGCGGACCTCATCGTCTCAGACGTGCGGATGCCGGACATGGGAGGTATAGAGCTGTTGCGCGCGGCGCGCGAGATGCTGCCGGAAGTTGCGGTCGTGATGATGACCGCCTTTGCGACCGTTGATACGGCGCGCGAAGCCTTCAAGCTCGGCGCGGATGATTTCATCACCAAGCCTTTCGACATTGACGAGTTGAAGCTGATCGTCGCCAAAGCTCTCGAACGCCTGACGCTCAAAAAAGAGGTCGAGACGCTCAAGATCGAGAAAGAAGCTCTCATCAAGGAGCAGCGCGAGCGTGGCAGCCTCGGCAACATCATCGGACGCTCCGAGCGGATGCAGGCCATCTACCAGATGATTGAGACCGTCGCCGAAGTGCAATCAACCATTCTCGTCACAGGCGAATCCGGTACGGGCAAAGAACTCGTCGCGCGAGCCATTCACGATCTCAGTCCGCGCGCAGAACGCCCGTTTGTTTCGATCAACTGTGGCGCATTCACCGAAACCCTGCTCGAATCGGAACTCTTCGGCTACGTCAAGGGGGCGTTCACGGGCGCGAACACTAACCGTAAAGGTCTGTTTGAAGCGGCCAATCGCGGAACGATTTTTCTCGACGAGATCGGAGAGATGTCGCCCGCCATGCAGGTCAAGCTGTTGCGCGTTTTGCAAGAGCGCAAGGTGCGTCCCGTCGGCGCGCACGAAGAATTGGACATTGACACGCGCGTCATCGCCGCCACCAACCGCGACCTCTCCGCGATGGTCAAAGACGGCCAGTTCCGCGAAGACCTCTTTTATCGCATCTCGGTAATTCCCATCGAGCTTCCTCCTCTGCGCGAAAGGACTGAAGACATCGCGGAATTAACCGAGCATTTCGTCAGGAAGTTTTGCGCGCAGACAGGGCGTCAGGTCACACTTAGTGAAAAGGCTCTGCACTTGCTTGAAATCTATTCGTGGCCCGGCAATGTCCGCGAGCTTGAGCATTCGATTGAGCGCGCCGTCGCGCTTGAGCGCACCGACACGATTGAGCCTGAGCGCTTCCCCGAACAGATCACCAACTACAACCCAGCGCGCATCGCTTCAGCCTTCGACCTGCCGGACGAAGGCATCAACATCGCCGCCTATCTCGAACAACTGGAAAAAACTTACGTCCTCGAAGCCCTGCGCCGGACAAACGGCAACCAGACGCGCGCCGCCGAACTCCTTCAACTTTCTGTGCGTTCCTTACGCCACTTACTCGACAAGCACAGCATCCGCAACCTGACGGCACAACTGCGTGATCCCGCGACTCGGAACGCAGCAGAGTAAAAGAATGCAAAATTAAAAATGCAAAAGTGAGGCGGAAAATCACATTCAATTAAAAATGGTCTCCCCCTTCTTTTTGCATTTTCAATTTTGCATTTTTAATTTCCTCTACGGCACGCTCATTGCTGAAGGGATTAGAAATGCCTGCCTTCATCGGGCATTGAATCCTCAGAAAGGTTAGCCGAATTCCCTAGCCAGATGAAACACACTCCCACATCGCAACGAGGTTTCTCACTAATTGAATTGCTCATCGTTGTCGCCATTATCGGTATTATTGCCGCTGTTGCAATCCCATATCTTCAACAAGCCCGGCAAGCTACCAAATCAGCTTCAGCAATAAGTTCCATGCGCGCTATCCACTCCGCGCAATCCTCTTATCGTTCGGCGGAAGGCCGGTATGGAAGCCTCCTGGAACTCGGAAACGCCAAATATATTGGCGATCCCAGCCTGAGTTCCGGACGCAAGAGTGATTACACATTCATCGTTACGAACGAAACAGCGCTCAGCTACGAAGCCAACGCCGATCCGCTCGTTGATCCGCAAAATGCCTACCAGCATTACTTTATTGATGGCTCCGGCGTCATGCGAATCGAAGTCGGCGCGGCTGCTACCGTAGCAAGTAATCCCCTTCAATAGTAGCTCCACGCGCATCCTTCTCAAGCCATCTTTACCCCATCCTCAATTTTCTCAACTTACCGAAAACTGTCACTCGATGATTGCCACAATTTGTCAATTCGCAATGTTAGTACCTGCATCATCGGGGCGCAGAAAAGATTCTTCATGCAAAACCATGAGGTTTTCGCCCGATTTTCACAATTTTCGCTGCCTGAAGGCTTACGGCACAGTGTTTGTAAAGAACATCCGTGACCATCGCGCGCCGAAGCGCGGCACGAACGCCTGAGAAAGCCCATGGCGCGATAAATTTGACCAAATAACCACTACCCCTCTTCAAGGAGCATCTGAAAGAAATGAAATCGAACAAAGGCCAAAAAGGCTTCTCTCTCATCGAACTCTTAATCGTCGTCGCGATCATCGGCA
>JACCVS010000223.1 GCA_013698055.1 Acidobacteriota bacterium | reverse complement strand
CGATCAGGCGCGCATGTGGATGGCCTGGCGCGTGGCGATGCCGCTTCTCTACAAGCTGCGCCCCGGCTACGATCTGGCGACTTTCACTTACGAAGGTTTTTTAGAAGAACTGCTCCATCGCTATCGCGCCAAGAACCGCTTTAAAAAATGAGAGCCGGTGATGAAAAGCACCGACTCTCAGCGTTTGCCTTATCCGTTCTTTCAAATTACATTCGCTACTCGACGGGGAAAAGTGTGCCAGCCTTCTCTGCCTCAAGCTTCTTTAATGCAGCTCCAATTCCAGTGGAAAGAGTGTGCCAGCTTTTTCAGCCGAAAGTTCCGCGCCGACAAGTAAGGCTGCGCGTGCCAGCGCCGGATCAAGTTTGGCCGCAAGCTGAGCAGCCGTCGGGAGCAGTATTTCGTCAGGCGTGACGCCGACGTGTTCCAGGCTCTGGCCGTTTGTCAGGATGAAGTCTGCATCCGTGATCGAAGCGCCGTATGGAACCATGTTGCCGCTGCTCATATCTCCCAGTAGTCCGGGACGGTAGATGGAGCGCATAACCGCCCCGGCTGTGCGATCTCCGATGACCGTACCTCGCTTCTCAAGTTGGATGATGCGCGCGAAAAGTTCTGACGCCGAGCCGGACTTGCTGTCAACCAGGACGACAAGCTGGCCCTTGAAGACTTTGTCGCCGCGCGTCTTGGCTTTCACCGGTTTGGTCTCTTTGCGGCGTTTAACCTCTCCGATGGTGATGTCCTTGTCGAAAAAGTAGCCGACCATCCGCTTCAAGGTGATTTCGTGGCCCCCGCCATTGCCGCGCAGGTCGAGGATGAGCGCCTTGCGCTGCCTCGCTTTCTTCATCATGTCATCCACCTTGCTCTCCGTCAGTCCGAACTCGCGCAGCTTCCAGATAAAAACGTCGCTGCCCAACTCGACATAGCGAGGCAGCTTTTTCTCGTCTTCCCTTTCGTCATTTATCTCGTTGTACAATTGCTCCAGATTGATCTGCTTCGGTCGCTTTTCCACTTTGGCCTTCAGCGCCAACTCGCGCTGCTCACCATTGGGTGTGCGAATGAGGACGCGTTTGCCCGGCTGTGGCCTGAGTACGTTGTAGTTGTATTCCATCTTCCAGATAGTTTGGCGCGTCGGCTTGAAGCCGTCGAGCGAGAGAACTTCGTCGCCGGGCTTTAACCCTTGCGCTTCGGCGTCACTGCCGGGCTTGACGGCGACGACATAGCAGGTATCACCGATCATCTGCATCTTCCAGCCGTACTCAACGTCCACCGGGCGCGGCGGCGGAACGAAGAACGTGTGAGAGTCGTTGAGTTCGACCAACGTCTGCGCGACGATACCCAGAATCTGTCCAAGATTGACGGCCTCTTTGATCTTCCCTTCCGAGGTCTTGAAACGCGCGTCCAAATCCATGCCGTGAAACTTCGGGTCGTAGTAATACTCTTTCAAGTAATCCTTCACCAGTTGAAGCATGGCAAGCCCGCGATTGCGGTCGCGCTTGAGGTCTTCCGCCGTAGGCGTCTGCGCGGAGGCTGTTTGAATCGAAGCCGGGGCAAACAGGCACAACATCGCCGCGAGAACTAATAAACATGCACGGGTAAGCAAAGCGGAGCGAATTCTTAATTTCATGAGAGGATACTCCTTAGCGGAACTACTATCGGGGTTTGGTCTGGAACCTTAAACAATTGAAGGTCAAGAAACTACCGTGAGACGGGAAGCATCTTGCCACAGGAAGAACTTTGCTTGCAAATCGAAACTTGGCCGGCAGAATAACGACCGCCAGGGTTGAAGACTCGGCCTCCTGTGGCCTGCGAAAAATTAGGCTAGGCATGAGTTCCGTGAACGATTCCCTGAGAGTGAAATTGACGAGTTCTTAACGGGTCTGTTAATCTTTTCTGTTTCAAACACCGTCAGTATTTTCACTATGGAAGGGTTATCTAAAACAATGGCTCGTGATGTTTTTATTCTGGGTGGAAAGCGCACCCCGATGGGCACGTATGTCGGTGCGCTGAAGGATATTTCGGCGATTGATCTCGGCGCAGTGGCTGCGCGCGGCGCGCTGGAATCTACTGGCGTTGCCGCCGACGAAATTGATCACACCATTATCGGCAACGCGCTTCAAACTTCTGGCGATGCGATTTACGG
>JACCVS010000217.1 GCA_013698055.1 Acidobacteriota bacterium | reverse complement strand
TTTCCCAGTGCTTTTTAACGAGCTGCAAAAGGAAAGCCCGACATGCATCCTGTCAACGAACATGACTCCTGTCGAAGCCTGTCGCCCCCATAAGCGAGTGTGTGGATTATACCAGAGTTGCGCTATACTCCGCGAGACCGGAGAGCGATTCTCACGTCGTGCAGAATTTTATTCATGCCAGGCTGCATGTGAGTCCTGACCTACTTTGGTTCGTGTTCTCCGGCTTCTCTTCACCCTCTTCAAGGAAGCTACTCTGGGCATGGACAGCAGAATACAAAAAGTCCTCATCCTCATGGAAGCGAATCCTCGCCGCGCGCTATCGCTCCGCGAGATAGCCTCAACCGTCAACCTCTCCGCTTCACGCTTGCGTCTCCTGTTCAAAGCGGCAACGGGCATGTCGCCCACTCAATACTTCAAATTACTCAAAATGCAGGAAGCGAAATCGCTTCTGGAAACCACTTTCCTGACTGTCAAACAGATTGCCGCAAGGATCGGAATCAAGGATGTGAGCCATTTCGTGCGAGACTTCAAAAAGGCTTACGGCATGTCACCCATTCAATATAGAAAATGGTGTCATAGCGCATCCCGCCCGGCAGATCGCATAACGAACGCGCGAATCGGCTAACGAACGCGCGATTTGGCTAATAAATAGTCATTCCGGCCAACAGAATTCCTTTGTCTTGCAAAGCATCTTGCGGTAACTTCTCATCGTCCTGCTGAAACAAGCAATCGAATTTGTCAACTAAACAAAGGCCCGACCACCACAAGCGCGTGATGACCGGGCCGCATTGCGAAACAGCTTCTGTCGCGCGTTGCGTAACAGATGTGCATCGCCAAGCAACTCACATCTTAGCGCAAAACGCGGCAGTGGCTCAACCTGAGGAGTCATTGCTGAAGTTTCATTTCACGTCTCAATTCTGAGATGCGAGACAGGAGCGCCTTAGCATTATTCCTCCCTAACCCTAAGGAGAAGCTCATGAAAACTTTGAAAATAGCATTAGGATCGTTCTTAGTGGGCGCGGTGCTTTCACTGGCCCCAATCGTGGCCTACGCGGGATGCGATCAAGAAATCTGGGTACAGGACTCTCCAGATTGCCACATGTCCCATAGGTACGAACTAATGGAAGGCGGACAAAGCTGTAACTCTGAGGTTTGTGTCTGCGCTTACAGGCAGACGAGCAGCGTACATAGGGAAGACACCTGCGATATACAATGACGTTACTTCAGTGAGGCAATCTGTTTCGCCGTTTACGTTTCGCTCAACCTGGAGCAGCAGGAATGTTTGCCTGTAGCCTCTCAGGTTGAGCGAGACTGGCGACGTTCGACATTAACAGCAAAATAAACTCATGAAGAAAATTCTGAGGCCCATCATCATCGTACCGGCTCTCGTCGGAATAATCTCCTCTTTCCTGATATTCCTAGCGATTTGGGAACATCGGAAGGAGAATCTACATCTCAAAGATTCCTACACTTCAAACTCTTCCCTTCCGAAGGGCAGGATGATCAATCTTCAGACTAATCAAGACGATTACGAAGAACTGAAGAAAGGGAAGGTCTTGCTGGTTTTCTTGACCAGAGGCTGCGATGCCTGCAAGAAAGAGATTCCCAACATTGCACAAGCTTTGCCGAGTTTGGCTCCCAAGATGGCCGTCTATGGTGTCTATATTGAGGAGCGGAGCGAAGTCGAGCGTTTCATCCAAGAGAATCAGATAACATTTCCTATTTTGCTTGACAGCGGCGGTAGAGTATTTGCAGGCTTGGGTATAACACTCATCCCGGCAAAGGTTTTGCTAGAGGATGGGACAATCACCAAGATATGGTTCGGCAGCTCGCCAAATAAATCCGCTCTAATTAAGGATGTAGGAGAGGTGGAAAGACAATGATTAAAATACTCTCATTAAGTCTCACAGCAATTTTATTTCTTGCCGCCAGCAGCACACCAAGCAATCAGAGGGTGAGAGTGCCGGTTTCTCAAGAAATCCCAAAGGCGGCGACCGTCGAAATCGTTTTAGTTAATGCACCCGGCATCAATGATGAAGGAAGCAAGTGGGAAATTACCTATGAGTTCCGCATTATCAATCAGGCAGCCGAGTGGCAAGCTTGGAAACAAGGAAAGTTTAAGGCCGGGAGTGGGGAACGAGTAGGCGAATTAATCAAAGAAGGCACCGTCAAGGAAACGCTTCGATCCCCAGCGAATCGTAAGGTCGTTTTAAAGATCCCTTTTAGCCCCAAGATACTGGAGAGGTTGAGAAATCAGCCGAGAGAGCGAATCAAGACTACGCCGGGGCAGATAACTCCCGAAGAGATTAAGCTGCTCAAGGAGCAGGAAACGGAATTTCAGGTTTTCTTGTTCTATCCAGTTATTAATATCTATGACGCCAAGCTGAAGAAAAATTTCATAATTCCAGCGTCGCGGACATGGGCCTTCGAAGAATATCCCCAGGCTCGGTTTGAGATGACAGTGGAAATTAATGATGATGGCACTTACAGGGTGAAGTCATCCTGGCCTCCAAAGACGCGCGCTTCAAATTGAGGAGACGATCTCTGATCATGACAAGAACATTCAAAGCACTCTCAATCTTTCTTCTTCTCACGCTTCTTGTTTCAACAGCCCTCTCTCAGCAGCCAAATCGCACAGAAGAAAAAGACCTGAAGCGTCAAAGGGAGCGACTTCAAGCAATCTCGATGGTCAGGCAAAGCGCGGACGAGGCCCCGCTGTGGGACAATAAGAAGGCGGCTATTCAGGTACTGGCGGACGCAGCAGATTTACTCTGGGACGAAAATCCCGGTCTAGGGGCGAAGTGGCTGACAAAGGCCTGGGAGTTGATTGAACAAGTTTCTGGATCACCCAAGAATGAAAAGTTGAAAGAGTTCTTCACTCGTTCGGATCAGAGCGACTTACGCACCGTCGTCTTGAGTGTTGCTCGCAAGCACGATTCGGCGTTGGCGGAAAGGTTCCTCAAGCAACTTTCTCAAAAAGAGCCGAATGAGAAAAAGGATCGGGGCGCTTTCGATGATCGCACCGCGCGTAGCGAACAATTGCTGCAAATGGCCCAACAGTCTGTTGACTCAAATCCTGATATCGCTTTTAGTCTGGCTGAGAGAAGTTTGGTTGATGGTGTTTCTTACACGCTGCAAAATGTGCTGACGAGTTTGCGAAAGAAGAATGTCGAGATGGCTAATCGCCTCTTCGATTTGGCGCTGGCGCGTTTTGGCAGCGCTGGTTCCGATCCTTCCGAAGCACAAGTCCTGGCCGGATACCTTTTTAAATCCGGGTTTACTTTTTCGGCAAATCCAAGTGGTCAAACTATTTTGGTTATGAATCCCGCTCAACGAAATATGCCTGCGGTTGCTTCCAGCGAGCCGCAAAGAGCTAAGAACTTCCTGACAGTCGTTTATGAAGTCTTGTTGGCGAAGCCCTTGACGCTTGATTCGCCCGAAGGCAAACAGCGCGCGCAACAGCTTCTGGTTCTCGGCAACAATCTGGCGGGGCAGTATCGCACTTTTACTCCCGAATTGGCACCGTCTGCGCTAGGGTTCTTGTCCCACTTACAAAGCCAGCTCTCGCCGGATGGCGAAACCGGCGGATTAAGCGTGACAACGCGACCCACTGCGGACACGGTAGACACAACAAAGCGTCTTACAATAGAAGAAATCTACGAAAAGCGAATCTCCGAATTAGAAGCCAACGCCGAGAAACAGAGCAATCCTCTCGCGCGGAAACTAGCCTACGTTGAGGCAGCGCTCGCAGTGAAGCCTGAGGATTACAACCGAGCGAGACGCATCGCTGAAAAGATTGACGGCGACGATAACTTGCGCGCCGATGTGGTCTCTTTTCTACTTTATCGCGGGGCATTATTACTCATTGAGAAAGCGGAAATAGAAAAAGCTGCGGAGCTTGCGCCACAGATTAGCGATGTCTTACGGCGCTCGGTTGTCAAAATCGTCATTGCCCAACATCTGTTGTCATCGAAGCCCGAAAAGAGCAAGCCAGAGGAATCAACAGCTTTAACGCGACAACGAGCCTTCGATTTGCTTAATGACATTGATCGGGAAATGAAGAAAGAGGGACCATCGGCAAGCGCGGCTAAGATTCTATTAGCCAAGACGGGTGTCCTGGCAAAGCTTGATCAGGATCAGGCGTTAATCTCTCTTGAGGGCAGTGTGCAGATGATTAATAAGCTCGAGAGCTTTGATTTGCGAGATAGCAGTACTCCTAACTTAGGCTTAGGAGTTTCCGCGACATCGGGAGCAACCGTAGAGAGGCCAAAGCTCGGCTTTGATTTTCGCAGCGCGATTGACCCGCTAATGACGACGAACTTTGAGCAGATCGCAGCAGTCGCTGAAAGATTTACAGCGAAGGAAATACGCGGAGTCGGGCGTCTGGAAGTTGCAAAACTGTACCTCAGAAAGAACAACGCTCGTTCCCAGAAAGATTCCATTCACGCCGCAAGATAAATGAACTTCTCGCTCTGAAGAGTCCAAATCAATACAAGCCAAATAAGCCACACCGCAAAAATAATTTGGCGATTAATTTCAAACACGCACCCAATAAGTCAATCAGCCGCCCGCCTGATGGCAAGGGATGGAATTTCTCATCCGTGCTTCACCTGTAATTCCGAGTTGCGCTATAATCCCCAGCCACTGAGTTTGTTCTCCCCATCTCTTGAAATGTTATTCACGCGAGGCTCAATACAAGCCTCGCCCTGTTTTGAAAAGGACTTCTTTCATGTCTTCAATAGCCCTGACCCCATCATCCGAACGCAAAAAAATCGCTACTCCAGCGCGTCGCAGTCATATCTTACGCCGCTTCTGGCTGCCAGCCGTGCTGCTGCTGGCGATTGCCGCAGGTGGACTGACCGGAATTATCGCGGCGTACCAGATCAATTACTCAAGGGCGGCGCAGGAGGTCGCTTCCTTAGCGACTTACCGCCCGAGCGTTGTCACGCGCATTTACGCCGACGACGGCGAGACGATCATCGGCGAGTTCGCCATCGAGAAGCGCATTCCCCTCAAGTTTGAGGAGATTCCGCCACTCGTCAAAAACTCCATTCTTGCCATTGAGGACGCGCGCTTTTACGATCACATGGGCATTGACCCGATCCGCATCATCGGCGCGACGTGGAAGAATTTCACGACGGGCAGCCGCGAGGGCGGCTCGACCCTGACGCAGCAACTCGCCAAGAATCTGTTTCTTTCAAACGAGCAAACGGTCAAGCGCAAGGTGAACGAGTGGCTCGTGGCTCTCCAGATCGAACGTTACTATACAAAGAATCAGATCATGGAGATGTACACCAACCACGTCTTCCTCGGCGCAAATTCTTATGGCTTTGAGGCAGCTTCAGAAACGTATTTCGGTAAACAGGCGAAAGACATGAGCCTTGATGAAGCGGCGCTGCTGGCGGGAATTCCGAAAGCGCCGAGCGAGTATTCACCGACAGTCAATCCGAAGGCAGCGCGCGAACGGCGCAATCTCGTCCTCGATCAGATGGCTAAAAACGGCTTTGCTTCGCAATCGGATGTTGATGCTGCGAAAGCCCAACCCATCAGGCTGGCCGACACGGCTTACTACCACACACAGGATCGCTCATCGCCTTTCGCCTACCCGGTCGAAAAGATTCGGCAGGACCTGGAAGACAAGTACACGACGCGCGTCGCGCAGGGCGGATTGAAAGTCTATACGACGATCAATGTCGAGGCGCAGAAGAAGGCGGTCGAGGTCGTGCGCTCAGGACTTCGCCAGTACGACCGCTCGCATAGCGGCTGGCGTTCGTCCTACATCAACATTGCTGGGGAGAACGGCGCTCCGGCCAGTCAGCAACAACTCGACGGTTATAAACACCCGGACTGGTACGGCAACCAATATGAGACGGGCAAGTTCATCATGGGTCTCGTGATGAAGGTGGATCAGGCGAAGAACGAGGCCACCGTCAGATTCGGCAACTACACGGCGACTGTGGCGTCGAAAAACATGGGGTCTTCGGGGCGGCAACCCAAAAGCGAGTTCAAGCCCGGCTATCTGGCGCAGTTTGAAGTCAAGCAAGTGGACGAGAACAACCGTCGCTTGCAGGTCGAGTTGACGCAGATTCCTGAAGTTGAAGCCGCGTTGATAACGCTCAACGCGAAGACCGGCGAGATCGTCGCGATGGCTGGCGGCTACGACTTCTACACCAACAAGTTCAACAACGCGACGCAGGCCCAACGTCAGACAGGCTCTGCCTTCAAGCCTTTCATCTACACGGCGGCGGTCGAGTGGGGCATGACGCCGGATTCAAGGGTGAGCGGTGCGCCGATCAAAATAGGCTCCTGGACGCCGCACAACTACGACGGCTCGACCAGTCACGGCGACGTGCAGATGAAAGTCGCGCTCGCCAAATCGCTCAACATCGCTGCTGTCCACCTATTGCAAACCGTCGGCATCCAGACAGGCTCGCAGATGGTGCGTCGCTTCGGCATCAAAGTGCCGATGGCTCCTTATCTTCCTTCGGCGCTCGGCGCGACCGAAGTCCCGCTAGACCAGATGGTCTCCGCTTACTCGGCATTTCCGAACAAGGGCGTGCGCGTCGAGCCTCATCTGGTTCGCAAAGTGCTCGACCGCGACGGCAACGTGCTCGAAGAGTGGGAGAAGACGACCTTCAAGGTAATGAACGAGTATGTCGCGCTGACAATGGTTTCGATGATGCGCGGCGTCACCTCGGGCGGCGGCACGGCTGCGGCGGCGCAGGGCATAGGTCATCCCGTCGCGGGCAAGACCGGCACAGTCAACGATCATACGGATGTCTGGTTCATCGGCTACACGAATACCTATGTGACGGGTGTATGGATGGGCTATCCCGGCAGAAAGAAGAATCTCGGCAATGATATGACGGGCGGACGCGGCGCGCTGCCCATGTTCGTCGAGTTCATGAAAGACTTTATGAAGGACAAGCCCAAGGAGGACTTTGCTAAAGCGCCCGCGCAGCCCGAAGACATGAAGGAACTACAGAAGCAGCGCCAGCGCGAGATGATGGAAGGTCGCCTGGACATTCTGGCAACAAAACGTTCCGGTGGCAGGAGCAGCGGCAGCGGCGAAGAGGCTCCGGCGACGATTTCCACTCCCAAGATGGAGCAGGTCACGCTGCCGCCCGCGCCGATGGCGGATGAACTGCCTCCCCCGATGCCCGCGCCAGCCGCGACCTCTGTCCCGAAGAAAACCGAAACAGAGTCTAAACCTCAGACTCCGCCCGCCACACGTCCGCGCGAAGTCGAAGCGCCCAAGAAGAAAGGCAAGAAGGGGACGGACGAGCCGTAAGGGAAAACCGAGGAAGTTCAAAGTCCAATGTCCAAAGTCACGAACACGTTGTTGACTTTGGACATTGGACTTTAGACTTTGGACTTCTTGCTTTAGAACAGTTTGTCGAGATAGTAAGGCAGCATCTTGCGCCACCAGGGCCAGTCGTGGTTCACGTCGTGTCCCCAGAGGTCGAGGGTGTGTGGAATGCCCTTTGAACTCAGTAGCTGAGACAATTGGCGGCTTCTCTCTGGTGCTTCATAAGCTCCCTGTCCGGAGAGGACGTAGATTGCGTCAGCGCGCTTTAAGAGCGGTAGATAATAATCGTCGTTCAAGTTTGCCAGGTACTGTGCCGGATTATTAAAATAAACATTGTCATCATCATAGCCGCGCAAGTAGGAGCGTATGTCGTAGCTGCCGCTCATGGCGATCACGCCGCGCAGGAGGTCTGGATGGCGAAAGTAGGCGTTGGCCGAGAGAAACGCGCCGAGGCTTGCGCCCGTCGTGATTGGCCGCGCCCCTGAATCACCGGAGTCGTTGCGAATCAAAGGCAACACCTCGTCCGTGATGTAACGGTCATATCGCGTCAACAGCTCTGCCTTCCATTGCGGTGACGCCTCCTCGTTGAGCAAACTGTAACGGTTGACGCTGTTGATCGAAAAGGCGCGCACGCGCCCCGCCTCGATCAAAGGTTTTATCGCGTCAACGAGGTGAAATCTCTCGTACTCAAGATAATCTGCGGCGGCTGTCGGAAACATCAACAGCGGATAACCCGCGTGGCCGTAAGCCACAAGCGGCATCTCCATTCCAAGATTCTGGCTATACCAACTGGTTGTGCGGCGCTCCATGCAAACTCTCCCCTACGGTTTCGCATATCACATGCGAAGATTTAAGAGCTTCAATCGTCAGACTGGCTTGTTCGTTAGTTCAGTGGTCACAGATATTCTCGCACTTTAGTCAGACGCGCAAGCTCGGCAGGCTTGCCAGTGTATGATCCATCCTGGCCGGAGTGCTGCGCTTGACGCCCTAAATCAACGTCTGCTATAAAAATCACTCCGCGCTCCACGCATCAGCTTTCAATCAATGCGTGGAGCGCGTCTTCCGCAGTAGCTCAATGGTAGAGCATTCGGCTGTTAACCGAAGGGTTGTAAGTTCGAATCTTACCTGCGGAGAAAATCTGAGAAAGGCTGCCTTGAATTTTCAGAGGCAGCCTTTTTTATTTGTGATGTGAGTTTGACGCTGCTGTGACGAAACATCTCCTCAAATCATCTAAGCGCTTCAACGTTATATGTTTCGCCAACGCGAAGCGTCTTCGATTCCACTATGGTGAGTTCGGATGCGTTAGCTTTGCCGGCGTGCTGCTGCAAAGCCAGTATGGTGAATTGATCCGACATCAAATGGAGCGCGCGGCTGACTATTTCAAGTTTCTTTTCGCTCGCCACCTTCATCCCTGGAAAGAAAGATAAATCCTGCGTATCATCGGAGCCGAGAAGGTCTAGCGGATGCAGAAGTAGTGACGGCTGCACACCTCTCAAGCGGCACAGCTTCAGAGCGGTGTTAAAATATTGTAGGGCGAGCGATGTTGAGTAGAGGCTCAGGTAAATCAGATAGCTGAAATGAATCGGCACTTTGAAGAGGGGCATGGTCGTGACCGGAATCTCGACGATTGTGCGGTCTTCCACCTGCCAGCGATATGGTTTGAGCGGCTGCAATCCGTCTCGCAACTTGCCGAAGAGCACTTGCCGCTTCTGCTTCTCTTCCTCCGTCAACTTCGCGGTCATAAGATAATAAGCTCGCGCCAGCGGCCCGAGGAAGGTGGGCAGGGTGGAGGCATCATATTGATAACCGCGCCGCACCAGCACGCGCAGGGTCGCAGGCGAGAGGCTGTAGCCGGGGCCGCGAAAGCCGATGGGACGCTGCCCGAGAATGGTTTTAAGAGAATCAACCACAGGGTTGCCGGTAAAGAAAATGCTGCTCCGCGCAATTCCTTCAGCCAGGAGCGTGTCGCGGTTGCGCGTGGTCACAGCAAAATGGTAAGAGGCCAATCCGGTAATCAACCTGCGATTGATCTCCTCCGGGTAAGGACTGCTCAGATTCCCGGAGCGTAATCCCGCTTCGACATGAGCGACGGGAATTCGCCGGTGAAATCCGGCCAACGCGCCGGCCAGCGCCGTCGTCGTATCGCCCTGCACGAGGATCAGGTCAGGTTGCTCCTCGCTCAAAACATAGTCAAGCGCAGACATCACGCGCGCGCATAATTGATTGGGAGTTTGCCCCGGCTCCATCGCCCCTAAGTCGTGCGCGACGGGTATATCAAATAGCTGCACAAAAGGATAGAGCAGATCGGTGTGCTGCCCCGTGCTCACGTTCACGGTCTGGAACGACTGATTGAAAGCTGCAAGTTGCTGGATAACCGGAGATAACTTGATAACCTCCGGGCGTGTCCCGAAAACCGTCAGTACCTTTCTGACGGGTTTACCAACTGGCCTCAGACAGCTCGATAAATCAGGCAAGTCAGAACGAATTAGTGTCGGGGAATTGGCGCTCATCAGTTTGTGCGCTTGCTTGCGAAGTTCAAAGCGGCGCGAAGGTTACAATTAACTGCTCTGTAATGTTGAGCAGCATCAGCTTGCAGGAAACAATGAGAAAGGAATCTTCAACGTGTATTTGTTGGCCGATTTCTGTGGTCAGGAGACCAAAGTAGAGATGGTTTGCCGCCCGAGGATTAAGGATTCGAGATTATATTCAGCGAAAATCTTCAGGACGGTAATTCAAGGCGAGCAAACGGGTCGTGCCCGACATTAAAGATAATATGGCAACCAACTCGTTTTAATAACCCTTTTGTGTAGAAATCTGAATAGAGAGGAAATAAGAGGCGATACTGCGAGCATAAATGAAGAGACAAGCCCGATATTAAATGGAAGCCGTGGGAAGTCGTGCCAGGGCAGTGTGAGAGCAGCGAATTGCAGGCAAAAATCCGCAATGAAGTGAGTTTTTGTTGAGCTTTATCAAGCTCTCTGCAACCTACATGCAACTCTCAACATATTCTGGGCAACTGCTCACCAACCAGCATATCAACAATGCGCGTGCCGCCGAATCCGGTTCGCATTGCCACGATTCCCTGCGGCTCCGCTTTCACTTCGCCAATGATACAGGCGTCATGCCCGTAAACGTTCTGCTTCATGCGGACTATCAATTGCTCTGAAATATCAGGCGAAACTATCGCTACCAGCTTTCCCTCATTGGCGACGTAGAGCGGGTCGAGACCAAGTATCTCGCATGCGCCCTTTACTTCCTCGCGCACGGGAATGCGGTCTTCGTAAATCTCTATGCAGACTTCGGAACTAAGCGCGATTTCGTTCAAAGTCGTCGCGACACCGCCGCGCGTCGGGTCGCGCAAACAATGAATCGCGTTCACATCTGCAACGCGCGCAGCCTCATCCAGCATCTCCTGCACGAGATGATTAAGCGGTGCCGAGTCACTGTCAATCTCCGTTTCTAGCTCAAGCTCGCCGCGCGCGATCATGATCGTCGTGCCGTGGTCGCCAATCGAGCCACTCAAGATAACTTTATCCCCGACCCGAGCGCGCGAGGCGGAAAGCTGGATGGAAGTTTCGATAATTCCGATGCCCGAAGTGTTGATGAAGACCTTGTCCGCGCTCCCCTTTTGAACAACCTTTGTGTCGCCGGTAACGACCGAGACTCCCGCCTCAGCGGCAGCCGCGCGCATTGATTCGAGTATCCGTTTCAAATCCGCGATTGCGAAGCCTTCTTCCAGAATGAACCCGGCGGAAAGATAGAGAGGCCGCGCGCCGCTCATCGCCAGATCGTTGACCGTGCCATGAACGGCAAGCCCACCGATATTGCCACCGGGGAAGAAGATCGGGTCAACCACGTAAGAATCTGTGGTGTAGGCGAGGCGCGTGGGAGCGCCGTTAATTGATTGCCCGTTGTTTGGAATCTCAAAGACGGCCTGATCTTCGAGTTTTTCCAGCAGAGGATTTCTCAGATATTCAAGGAAGAGTCCCTCGATCAACTCATGCATCGCGCGGCCTCCGCTGCCATGCGCGAGCGTGATCTGTTCGTCCTTAAACTTGTGCTTTCTCCGCCGCGCCCGCTCTACTCTCTGGAAGAGCGGGCTGGGAGTAAATTCTTCGGCCATAATGTTCGCAGTCAGAATTGTGTGCCGTTAGGCGTGTTCGCTCATTGATGCGCGTTAGAAGTTGAACGCTCGGCGATCTTCGACAACCGTCCGAAGTTGTAGTAAGCGGCGCACGCGCCCTCGCTAGAGACCATGCAGGAGCCAATCGGCGTTTCCGGCGTGCAGGCCGTGCCGAACACCTTGCACTCCCACGGCCTCTTCAC
>JACCVS010000207.1 GCA_013698055.1 Acidobacteriota bacterium | reverse complement strand
GGCACGCTTCGAGCGTCGGCGCGTTGGCATAGATGCCCTCGAAGCCCGCGATTTCCCCGTAAAAACTGTTGTCGTCGGGCAGAATCTCGTACCGCGCGTGATGCAATGCCGCGCGCATGTAGTTCGTCAACATAACGCTTTGCCCTGTCCTTTCAAATGTCGTTGCCACTTTGCCTGATCTATTCTAAAGCCGCCGTCTCATCTTCTTCAATCGCCATCCCGGACGGCGCGTGTGGCAGCCTCATTATTTGTCTCTTCCTTCGACAATGGCAATCTCTTTCGCCGTCAATTCGTAGAGTTCATAAACGAGCGTGTCAATCTGTCTATCGAGAGCGGCGCACTTGTTTTCATAGAAATGTTTATCGCGGTCTGTCTGCGCCTGTTGGAAACTGCGTTTTGCGGCGAGCATCTGTTCGACGAGAGCGACCATGCGGTCGTGGCGGGCGCGGTCTGTTTTGTCGGAGAAGTTGATGGTGCGGATTGGCAGTTGCGATAAGAACTGACGGTTAGCCGAGAGCCAACCACCGCGAAATGGTGCGCTAACAGATGGAAAATACCAACGCAAAAGTTTTGAGTTGAGTAGCGCGAGAAAATACTTGAATCCTTGTTCTTGGAAGTCCGGCTTTAGCGTTATGCCGCCAACATCTACGTTATCTAAAAAGTGTTTTCCTGTTTCATCGTAAGCCGCGAATAGAGCTTCAACGAGACGCGGAACACATAGTTTCACCCTTTCCTGAATGCCTAAGTTTTGACTTCTTCCAAAACGATACCAATTTGAATCTTTGAATTTACCCTTCTCTCTATCTTCAAGTTGTTTCTTATTTTCTGACAAATAAGCTGCTGTTTGCGGAGATGCCGTTGCAAGCGTTTTGAAATCAACTAACTTCACCTTTTCATCTGTGACTTCATAAGGAAAAAGAATATATTGGCGTTCGGGTAAGTCGGCATATCGTTTTACATCTGTTCCGCTAACCACGGGAAACACAAACCGCTTTTCAAACGTCCGTTCGCTGCCAAGCGACTTGGAATACAAGCGCAATGAATCTTTACCCTCCTTAACAAGATTCATTATGAAAACGTCATCTGCGCTTGTTTGAAGTCCAACAAAAATATCTGCAACATCGCCTAACTTCGTCGGTGTCTTGCTTAACTTCTCAAACAATCCTGCGCCTTTACCGATGGTAAAATTCCATTCATTCGCTGTGATGTTGGCGGTTGAAATTATGCCTTCATCGCCTGCGTTCGTTTCTTGCCACGCGCTTAAATCTTTCGCGCGAACAAGTCGCATTTCTGCACGCGCCGCTCTATCGGCAAACAGCAAGCAAGTGTAAGTCGTCGCGCCTTTGAAAATCTGCGCGTCCCCAAAATGAACAACGTGCGATAAGTGTTTACCTTCCGATAAGACTTTGCGGATTGGTGCGCCGTACTGTGCGGTGAAAAACTTATGCGGCACGATATAACCAACGCGCCCGCTTTCATTCAAAAGACGCAAAGCCCGCTCGATGAATACGACATAAATGTCATAGTTGCCTTTGCTTGCTGCGGCATAGTTCTTTTTGAAGTAGTCCACTGAAAGCGGTGTTGTCTCTTGTAAGGTTTGAATGCGAATGTAAGGCGGGTTGCCGACAATCGCATCAAAGCCGCCGCCCCGCATCACTGCGGGAAACGCTTCCTCGAAATCCATCGGGAACAGCTTGCGCTCCTCTTCGTCCCCGAACAGGCCGCTGCTGATGTCCCAACCGATCAGCGAATTGCCGTGAACAACGTTCTTATCAAGGGACGGCAGCATCGTTTCCCTGAACTCAAGTTGAAAACCTTTCGCGCTCGCCGTCGTCTCGTCTTCCAGCAATTTCAGAAAGAGCGAGAGTTGCGCGACCTCGACGGCCTGCGCGTCCAGGTCAACGCCGTAGATGTTATTCAACAAAATGTCTTTGCGTTGATTCAGCGAGAGACGAATGCCGCCGTCCGCGCTCTCGATGCCGCCCGCTTTAATCGCCTTGCGGCGATTCTTCGGCTCGTTGTAATAAGCCGTGTGATAGCGCAACAACTCGTCATACACGCCGAGCAGAAACGAACCCGAACCGCACGCGATGTCGGCAAAGCGCAGTTCCGCTATCTCTTCCGGCGTCTTGCCCGCGATGAGTTTGTCGATGGTCTGCTCAACGATGTAGCGAACGATGTAAGCGGGCGTGTAATAGACGCCGCCCGCCTTACGCACTTCCGGCTTCTCTTCGACGCGGGCGCGCTTGTCCGTTGCGACAATCACCTTGCCCAGGAAACGCTCGTAGATACTGCCGAGGATATGCACGGGCAGCGAGTTGAAATCGTAAGGCGTATTCTTGTGCGAGAGGCGTTCGCGCACGCCCGCGAAAACGCGCTCGTCCACCGTGAAATCCGCTCTATCAATAAAGTGAGGCTTAAAGATGATGCCGTTGTAAATTCGGTTCAGCCTCTCGGACGCCGCGACGAAATCAGCCCAGGCTGTCCCGCGCTCACCCAACTTTTCAACAATCGCCTCCGGCTCAATCAGCTTGTCTTCCAGAAAGCGCATGAAGACCAGACGGTCAAGCGTGCGCTGCGTGGCTTCCGTCAGAGCCTCGCCGTCAAGTCGCGGGTTACGCATCTTGAAGGAGCGCGCCAACTCGTCGCGCAACTCATCCAACTCTGCTAAGAACTCTTCGTCAACGCTCTTGTACGCGCCGCCGGACAGCCTGCGCTGCGCAGCCTTGCCCGTCGGCTTCTCAAGTCCGGCGGCGAACGCCTCCAGCTTGCCCGCGATGACCGCCTCGCGCGAGAAGAGATAGTAAATCTCCGCGAACTTCGCCTCATCCGCGTAGTCCGTGTAATGAAAATTCAACTTGGGAATGGCGCGATGGAGCGCGGTCTGGATGTCCGGCTTGTAGCGGCAATCGAGGACGCGGAACTGCTCGAAATCCGTCAGAATCGAAAGCGACGCTTGCGCGTTCCAGCCATAACGGATTGTTTGAAAGTAATCATCCGCGTTATCAATGTTGCGCGCGGGCTTCTTGGCTTCGACGAAGAAACGCACGTCTCGGAAATTGGCCGCGAGGAAAGCATAGTCGGCCTTTTTGCGTCGTCCTTCGACCGTGATGCTGCTCTCAACCTTCACGTCCTGCTCGTTCGGGTTCTTCTGCTGGTCGTGGTTCACATCCCAACCGAGCGCCATCCAGAACTTGTCTATGAAATCCTTACGCACGTCCTGTTCGGAATAAGACGATGCCAGATAATCTCTCTCATGTTGCCGGAAATCCAAGACGAGACGCTGCACCTGCTCAAAGGCCGTCTCAAAATTTTGTTCAATCATGTGAGTATTTACCCTTAACCTGCTTCAGATATTATTCACGCAAGAGAGGCGCGAATATACCATAGTGACCAGAGAGATAATGCCCGTCGAAATTGTATAGGCAGGGCGACCATCATGTTATAATTCACCCGCTATGACTACCATCACCATCTTGCCGGAAAAGACTGATAGCTACCGCGCCGTCGCGGGCGACAAAGAATCAACAGGACGCACGGCGGGCGAGGCTCTGGACGCGCTCACGTCGCAGCTTGAAGATGAGGAAAGCGGCACGCTCATCATCGTGCAGAATCGCAAAGCCGATGGGTTTTTCAACGCCGCCCAGCAGGAACGTCTCACCGCGTTGATGCAGCTTCGCAAGGCCGGAAACTTATCGCCGGAACAAGAAAGGGAGATGGAAAGTTTGGTTGAGGCCGAACTCGACGGCGCGCGGCAAAGAACTGCATCCTTGCTTCATGAACTCAAACCATGAATCCTTACTACCCGTTAGTTTCCGCACGCGCCCGCCACGCCTGCGAATACTGCCGCGCTCCCGAAATTGTTTTCAACCTCTCTTTTGAAGTCGAGCACATCACGCCGCAATCACGCGGCGGGGAATCAACGGAAAATAACCTTGCCCTGTCCTGTCGCTCATGCAATCTCTACAAATCGGATTACGTTTCTGCTGTGGATGAGTTGACGCAGCAGGAAGCAGACCTTTTCAATCCGCGTCGTGACCTCTGGGACGAACACTTTTCGATTGTCGAAGAGACCGGAGAGATCAAGGGATTAACTGTCAGCGGGCGCGCAACCGTTTTGCGCTTGCGTATCAATAGCACTGCTCAGGTCGAAGCCAGAAAGCAGTGGCTTCGACTCGGACTTATCAGCCAAAGATAATTCTTAGAGTCCCTAACATAACCGGGATAAGTGTAAGGGCAAGGACAAAGCCTTGCCCCTACATACTTCTACTAAGTTTACGGCGTTGGTGGTTTGTTGCTCTTGCGCGTTAAGCCGCTCTTGCGGTCGCTCTTGCGCGTGTAGCCCATCGCTTCGTAGAGGGCGCTGTTGTCGCCTTCGGTCGGGTCGGCGAGGACACCGTTGACGACGAGTTGCGCTTTATCGAGGAACGCTTCATCAGCGCTGTCGCGTGTGGCGAGCGCCTGTGTGCGTTGGTCTTCGAGGTCGTCTAGTTGCTGGCGGGCGTCCAGTGCGGGTTGCGCCGCCGCCTTGAATTGCGCGAGCGTCATTCCGCCAAATGATTTGCCGGGCGCGAGTGTCTCCCACGCATTCAGCATTCTCTCAATCTTCTGCTGGTTGGTTTTTGGGTTGATAGGCATGATGTGTCATGTAACCTTTCTGTGCGCGGTGGGCGCACGCTTCGTAGGTTGATTGTGGAGTGCTTGTGAGGCACCGGAAAACACCTGCACGACACGAGTCAGTTGTGACAGGCGACCGGAAAACGCGATTTTGCTGAGGAAAATCGTTAATTCTAAGTCAAAAGCGAGGTCTTCGCGCCCGGCAAAGCGATTTTTGCAGCCTAAACCTTAAAATTCAAGGCCGGAAGCTCAATATTCCAAGTCGGAAGCCCAGTGTTCCGAGCCGGAAGCTCAATGTTCCAGCCTGGAACTTCCATCTCCAAGCCCGGAATCATGGCATTACGTCCCGGAAGCTCGACACCGGAACAAGGAACGCGAACATTACAACCTGGAATCCAGACGTTACGGTTCGGAAGCTCTGTCTTACAGCTTGGAATCAATGAGTTGAGGCGTGGAATTATAGGGCACAGCGCGGCAGTTGATACCGGGAAGCATATCGAATCTTCAACGCAAGCGGTTTGAAGCTCCGGCGGTGAGCTTCTTTCAAAACTTAAAGAAGGGTCTCTTGGGTTTCTTCTTCAACTGCTCCCACTTCTTTTTAAGCTCTCTGCCCAAACTGCTGGGGATGGTTTCAAGCGGCACGCTGTTTTCAGTGCAGAACATGCGCCAGAGCTTAAAGCGTGGATCGAGATTTCCCGTCTCATCCGTGATTCCGTCTTTTGAAGTCGCTGCTTCGATATTCAACTGCGGAGTTTCTTTGGGCAGCAAGTTAAGTATCAACTTGCTGAGGCGGTCAAAGTCGAAAGGTTTGGTGAGATAGCCGTCGCCGCCTGCATCGCCCGCTCTTTGGCGAAACTCTTTCGTGTCGAAAGCCGTCAGGAAGATGATCGGCAG
>JACCVS010000206.1 GCA_013698055.1 Acidobacteriota bacterium | reverse complement strand
GCCTGATTCATCGCGTCTTCGGGAGAAAGCTCGCCGCTGTTGGCTTTCGATAAGTAGATGCCGAAGGCGTTTTCAATCTCGTTCCAGGATGACGTGCGCGGGCGCGGGCGCGAGTTTTCAAGCGAGCGCAACTGCATTGGATAAGCCGGAAATTTGGCGACGAGTTCTGCATCCGTGAAGACAGACTTACGCGTCGGCGGGTTGCCACGCATGGCCGAACGCTTCATCTGCTCCGCGCTCGTCGCCCAGACCAGAAAATCGAATGCGGCGTCCGTGTTCTTAGCGCTACGCGGAATACTGATGAGCCAGTTGCCGATCTCCGCGCGCCCCGATTTTGCCGCGCCCGGCATCACCGTGAACTCCATCTTGCCGATGACTTTCGATTTGGCCGGGTCGTTAATTGAGCTGATCCATGCAGGCCAGTTGATGGACATCGCTGCTGTGCCTTGCAACAAATGCGCGTTGACTTCATCAGCGTTGAAGCTCTGGTAGCCGGGCGGAGAATACTTTCCAAGCTCAAGCATGAACTTGAGAGCCGCAATGCCTTCGGGACTGTTGACCGTGGGCTTACCATTCTCGTCGAACATCTCCGCCCCGTATGCCCAGAAGATAGGCATAAAATCCGCGACGACGGCATTGCCCTGCGCGGCTCGCATGACGTAGCCGTGCATCCGGCCACCGCCCGGCGCGCTCGCCGTCTCGCGCTCGCTGATGAGACGCGCTGCCGACAGCACGTCGTCCCACGTCGCAGGTTCTTTCAAATTGTGCTTCTCGAAAATGTCTTTACGGTAGAAGAAGAGTTGTGAGTTGCCGACATAGGGCAGGGCATAGAGAGCGCCCGACTCATAAGGATGACGGCAGAGCGCGATGGACGCAGGCACGAAATCTTCATCCGGCCCTTTGATTCCGCGCTTCGCGTAAAGCGGCGCGAGGTCTGTCAAAGAATCTCGCGTCGCAAATTTCGGAAACCACGGATCGTCGAGCATGATGAGATCATAGGCGCCTGTTCGAGCGTTTAAGTCAATCAACTCTTTCTCGAAGAGATTGGCGTAAGGAAACTCTGCGATGTTGATGTGGACGCCCGTCTGCGCTTCGTAATCGCGCGCAGCCTGCTTGAGCGCATCACCCTCGACGCCGGAGTTGACGGCGAGCGTCAATTGCTTTCCACTGCCGCTGCTCCCACCACCTCCGCGCTGGCAGGCAGTAAGAAAATTCGTCAGCGCGAGTGCGATGAGAACGATAGCGAATGTTGAAAAACGGAGCGGTCTGGTTATCATGCGTGGCCTCGTTTGGCTCAAAGCGTCATCGGTTAAGGCTGCGGGCAGGATAACAAAAAGCCGCGTTCTTACAAATATCGTTCTCGCATCTCTGGCAGTGCTACAATCCACATCGCTCAAACAAACAGCAATCATAGATGGAAAATCACAGATGCCGTCAAACTTTCTTCTCTACGGCGCGAACGGTTACACGGGCAAGCTGATTGCGCGTTTTTGCCGGGAGCGTAACCTTCGTCCCATCCTCGCCGGGCGCGATAAAAGCGCGATTGAACAATTAGCTGCGGAACACAATCTCGAGCATCGCGTCTTCTCACTCGATGATGCGGCGGCGATTGATGCGGCTTTGAGTGAATGCACAGTTGTGCTTCACTGCGCCGGGCCTTTCTCTCATACTTCGAAGCCGATGGCCGACGCCTGCATCAGGACGAAGACGCATTATCTGGACATCACGGGCGAGGCATCGGTGATTGAAACTCTCGCCGCGCGAGATAAGGAAGCGAAGGCGGCGGGCGTGATGTTGATGCCCTGCGTGGGCTTCGATGTCGTGCCTTCGGATTGTCTGGCCGCGCACCTCAAGCGGCGCTTGCCTTCCGCGACGCATCTTGCCCTGGGCATTCAGGGCGTGGGGCGCGTCTCGCGCGGGACGGCGACGACGATGGTGGAAAACATCAATCGCGGGGGACTCGTCAGGCGCAATGGAAAATTGACTCCTGTCCCGGCGGCATGGAAGACTCGTGAGATAGATTTCGGGCGCGGCGCGGTCACGGCGACAACAATCCCGTGGGGCGATGTTGCCACAGCCTTTTACAGCACGGGCATTCCGAACATAGAAGTTTATGCGGCGATGCCCGCAGGCTTGCGCCGGATGATGAAACTGACGCGCCCGTTTGGTTCGCTGCTTGGTTCTGGAATGGTGCAACGATTTTTGAAAAAACGCATCAAAGCCCAACCGCCGGGGCCGAACGAGGAAGAACGCGCGAAGGGCAAGAGCTTTGTTTGGGGAGAAGTGAAAGACGATTCCGGCAACAAGGCCGTCTCGCGCCTGCGTGGCCCGGAAGGTTATACGCTCACCGCGCTCACCGCGCTCGCCATCGTCGGGCACGTGCTCGCAGGAAACTTTTCAATTGGATTCCAGACGCCGTCCAAGGCTTACGGGGCGGACTTGATTTTGGAGATAGAGGGAATCACACGCGAAGACGTGGACGAAAAGCAGAATCCAGAATTCAGGAGTCAGAAGTCAGAATGAAAGGGCGGCAACCGCTTTTGTTCTTATTCTGGATTCTGACTCCTGAATTCTGCTTTTGGAGGCCCGATGATTACTATTCGCAAAGCAGAAGAGCACGGCCATTTCGATTTTGGCTGGCTGAACACCTATCACACTTTCTCGTTCGGGGAATATTACGACCCGCGCAATATGGGCTTTCGCAGTCTGCGCGTCATCAACGAGGATTTCGTCCACGCGGGACGCGGCTTTCCGACGCACGGCCACCGCGACATGGAGATCATCACATATGTTCTCGAAGGCGGTCTCGCGCACAAGGACAGCATGGGCAATGGCTCAATCATTCGCCCCGGTGATGTGCAAAGGATGAGCGCCGGAACGGGCGTCAGGCACAGTCGAGGCCAATCCCTCGCAGGATGAGTCCGTGCATCTGCTGCAAATCTGGATTATGCCGAATGAGATGGATGTCGAGCCGGGTTACGAAGAGAAGAGGTTCGATGATGAAGAAAAGCGCGGACGCCTTCGCCTGGTCGCGTCTCCTGACGGCAGCGACGGCTCGGTCAGTATGCATCAGGACGCACGCCTCTACGCCGCGCTGCTTGATGCTGAAAAGCAGGTCATTTATGAATTAGCGCCTGACCGCCACGCGTGGGTGCAGGTGGCGCGCGGCTCAATCGAAATCAACGGGCAGGCGCTCAAACAGGGTGACGGGGCAGCCATCAGTGAGGAACGGGAATTAAAGATAGTCGGCAAAGAGTCGTCAGAAATTCTCTTGTTCGATCTCGCCTGAAACAACGGCAATAATCTGTAATGGCAGAGGATTTGTCCTCTGCCATTACAGTTATGATGAACGTAGTTTCTTCACATCCATTCTCAACATGCCAGACAGATTATCGTGATGTTGCACGGGTAATCTCGGCGTGCGATGAAATTCGACTACACGCTCGACTTCGAGAAGATAGATTTCCGCGCTCAACCTGAGCTTTATCGCATTGGACGCGGCGAGCAGGGCGTTCTGAGTGTTGAGCCTTACAAATCGGAAATCCTTCCGCACTGGCGATTCAGAACGCCTGAGATTGCGCGAAAATCCGCCGCAGAGATTTACGATCTCTTCCTGCGTTACAAGACCGCAGATGATTTCGTCGGGATGGATATGGCGCGAAAGTTCCTGCAGATGGGATGGACGCGCAGCCTCAGATATTTCAATCACAAGAGCGGCAAGAAATACGTTGGCCCCGTACCGACAGAGCGCAAAGGCCAGAGCGGAGCGTGGGGGCGCGAAGTAGCGCCGTTTGAGAGAAACCCGGAAAAGCTGGAATGCGCCCGCATCTTCAAAGAGTATCTGGACACGCTCAAAGCAGACCCCGAATACCTCGCGAGCGTCGAGCGACATCAGGAAACATCCGAGCAGCCATCGCGTGAGAAGAAAAAGCCAAGCGGCAAAGGTAAGAATCAAGGAGCTGAATCACAGGCATGAAAAGTAAAGACATGGAAAGTTCAAAGGTGCAGCCACGATTGGGTTTGGTGTGCATTACTACGACTGACGCCGTGCGCTACCGGGCGCTGACGCGCAAGCGGCTTTTACAGTTTGAAGAAACTGAGCAGAAGCGAATGCTTCGCGAGTTGTATGTGGATAATCTCGCGCGTTTGAACCTTGCGCTCGATTTTTGCAGCGGGCGCGGGCTACAGCTTTACCGGATCACCTCATCGCTCTTTCCGTTCGCCGACGACCCTGTGGGCGAAGACGTGCTGGAGGAGTTTCGCGGGCAAATCGGAGAGACGGGTAGGCGGGCAACCAATCTGGGCATCCGTCTGGTGTTGCACCCGGATCAATTCGTCGTCCTCAATTCGGATTCGCCGCAGGTGATTGCCAACAGCATCAAGATTCTTGAGACGCACGCGCGTGTGATGGACATGCTCGAACAGCCGCGATCAAATTGGGCTTTGATTGAAATTCACGGCGGCAAGGGTGGGCGGGCGGAGCGGCTGGTGGAAGTCACGCGCAATCTGCCGGAGGGCGTGCGCTCGCGCATCGCGTTTGAGAACGACGAGTACACTTATAGCGCGACGGAGATTCTGGAAGTGTGCCGCGCGAGCGGAGTGCCAATGGTGTTTGACGCGCACCATCATCTGGTTCACGAAAAACTGGAATCTTACGATCACGAAAGCATGGCCGAAATGCTCTCTGCGGCGCGCGAGACATGG
>JACCVS010000190.1 GCA_013698055.1 Acidobacteriota bacterium | reverse complement strand
ACCTGATTTCCGTCTTCCAGATAGACGTTACTAATGAACTCCACATTCCATTGCTTTCCCGCTTTGGTCTGAAGCGGCATATCTTCGTAACGAATATAGCCTCTCGCCTGCAACTCTCGAAACGCAGCCTGGCTTTCATCCTTATCCTTAAACAGACCGATCTCCCAGAGTTCCTTCCCCAGGAACTCTTCGCGTGAATAGCCCAACAACTCCGTCATAAACGGATTCACGTCGGTGATCTTGCGGCTGACGGCATCAAGAATCAGGATGCCGTCTCGTGCGGATTCAAAAAGTCGGCGGTAGCGAATTTCGGAAGCCTGTAAGTCTTCGGTTATTTTACTCTGCGAGGTTGCTTCTCCGGGTTCATAGGTCATTGAGGAACCTCTATGTCAACAACGAGAGGTTGACATAATGAAAGTTGAGCCACAGTGCCAGTGTAGTGGCTCACTTTGAAGATTGAGGGTGTCAAAAGTTCATAAGAGACAGTCCAGCACAGTCCAGCGATGAGCACTTAGGCTTGTTCCAGAAGATGCTTGACGGTTGGAAGGAGTTTGCCAACTTCAGGCTTGACGAGATAAGCGTTTGCTCTCGCCAACAAGCCTGCGTCTATATCAGCCTGATGAGCCATGCCTGAATAAATGATGATCGGCGTCTGTGGGTCAATCTTGCGAATCTCCTCACAGATGGAAAACCCTGAAACACCTGGTAACTGACCGTCAAGGATATAAAGGCTGAACCGCTCTTGCTCCATAAGATGCAGGGCTTCGGTTCTATCGGCAACAGCTATCACATTCAGGTCTGAGCGGCCTGGCATATCTGTGAGAAATTCGCAGATGTCTGCGCTATCATCATCTACACACAGAATGCGCTGGGTGGATAACATGGGAGACTCAAAGTTGAGTAACAGAACCGCAATGGGCGAGCTTGCAGTGAATTCACCCTATGTAAGAGGGCACACATAGTACAGCAGATTGTTGATATCCACAATCTCCCAAAACTTCATAGCGATTCCGGTCTTGATGGCTGCGGGAGAGTAAATCCTTTTTCCATTATGAACAATTTAAGCGGAACCACTTCCGAATCATCAATCTTCTACCTGACAACGCTCTGCTGTGAGATGCTCCTCTAATTGCTGGTTAACGTAGAAGTGGCACTGAATCTGGTTTGCTTTTCAGGCAGTAGTGACGGGCTTGATGAGTAACTATATTTATGTCCTGATCTACCGCTCAGGCAACATTTCACATTGATTCCGCCACTAAAAGAGAACTCAACAAGGAAGGGTAAATCTTTACATGCGAAGTTTATTATTTTCACTCCTGATGGGAGGGATGACTGCATTTACTTCACCCACGACTGCTGACGGCCAAACATCTGGGCTGCTGGCGCGCACCGTTCGCGTGGGCAATGAATCTTACAGCTATCAGCTTTATGTCCCGGCAAAACTTCAGGGCAAGGGGAAGACGCCGGTGATCGTCTTTCTACACGGAATCGGCCAGCGTGGAGAAGGCGGTTTTCTGCCGAATACGGGCACGGCGGCATCGTTCGCGCGGGGATATTTAGAGCAGGTGCCCGCGATTATTCTGCTTCCGCAATGTCGCAAAGACCGCTTCTGGTCTGACCCGGAGATGGAGCGAATGGTAATGGCATCGCTTGAGCAGACCGTGAAGGAGTTCGAAGCTGATGCCAGGCGGTTGTATTTAACGGGAGTTTCAATGGGGGGCTTCGGCGTCTGGAACATAGCGGCACAGAATCCGGGCAGATTTGCCGCGCTGGTGGCTATTTGCGGCGGAAGCTCTTTGCGAAATGGAGATCGCTTTGCGCCTCTCGCCCAAGGTGTGGGGAAAACTCCCGCATGGGTCTTTCACGGGGAAGACGATAGGGTCGTGCCCGTCAGCGAATCGCGCGGGATGGTTGAAGCCCTGAAAGCCGTCAAGGGCAATCGAGTTCGCTACAATGAGTATAAAGGCGTCGGCCACAACGTCTGGCTCAACGTACTCCGTGAAGGAGATTTGATGCCCTGGATTTTAGCGCAGCATTTGGATTAATCCTTAAGCGCGCTGCCCGTGTTCCGAACTGTGGGCTTGTAATGTGTGAAACGCCGCGAAGTTGTCTTCCTGACAGCTTCGCGGCGTTCTGATTTCACCGTTGCTCAATTGATAATGAGATGAAGGGTTAAAGCCTTATTGCCCGCCGAACTGAGGCGCGACTGACGGCATGTATAGCATCGGGCTGGTTGGTTGGCCATTGATACGCACTTCGTAATGCAGGTGCGGGCCGGTCGAGCGTCCGGTCGAGCCGACCAGACCGAGATGCGCGCCCCGCTTGACGCTTTGGCCCACGACGACATCTATCCGCGAAAGATGACCGTAGCGCGTGGTGATGCCGTTGCCGTGGTCAACGTAAATTCCGTTCCCGTAGCCGTTCACCCATCCGGCGACGACGACGACGCCGTCGGCAGTGACGTTAATGGGCGTTCCGGTCGGAGCGGCAATGTCCTGTCCTTTATGATATTCGACAGATGAACCGCCGAAAGGGTTGTTACGCATCCCGACGCCGCTACGTAAAGTTCCCACGACCGGCCAGATCGAAGGAATACTGGAAGACGACGACCCGGCTTTCACAGCGCCGAGCCTGCGCATGGGAGCCGTCTCCTCCGCGCGCGAGATGATGACAATGTCGTTGGTCAGCGACGGCCCTGCTACAGTCTGATTTCCAGATCGCGGAGAATACGTCATGGAAGTCTTCCTGACATGGGGCTGCGCCATCTGATTCGCATCAACTATTTTGCGAGATTCGCTCTTGTCTGCTTGATTCTCTTCATCAACCCGTCGCAAACGTTCCTCGGATTGGGCAGTCGTTTCCCGGTCTCTTTCCTGCGCCGAAGCCGAAGAGAGGCTCAGGATTAAACAGAGAAGAGTAAAAACGAGGCTAAAGGAAATCCCTGGCCTCTGAGAGAAGCCGGGTCGAAAGAAAGATGGGCGCAAGCGCGGGCTGACATTGGGGGTTGGGGAGAACATATTCAAGTTTTTAATCATCAATCCGTTTTCCAACAGGCGTTTGACGCAAAATTACTATCAGGGGATTGCCTCAAGGCCTGCGCAAAAGCATATTCACCGGGGGAGGGAAGATGCTTAATTTGCTTTTCCTTTATTATTTCTCTGAGGCCTGCCAGTAGGATGCAAGCCCGCAACGAAGAGTTTAGCTAATTCGACACTTCCTGACAACTCTTAATTTGACCGCCCCTGTTCCACTCTGAGACGCAGCGCAATTGGCAAAGTTGCTGTCTCACCGATTTCGATGGCAAGGCCAGGATGTTCATAATGTAACAGATCACAGCAAAAATCGCTTTACTCTCAGTCAAGTCTGCGGATTTGAAAGTCTCTTCAAAGAGGAAATGAAAACCACAAGTGTTCCTTAAAACAATCAGACATTTATTCGCAACGAATGTTTCGCTGGTAGTGTTGTTTCTTTTCCTAACAGCGCCTCCTACGCTGGCGCAGAACCGGGGGTGGGAGCCGCAAAGAACCTGGGTCTTCGTAGTGGGGACGCTACGTTGGAAGCACTCTGACGTGTTCGATTCCTTTCCACAGGAGAACCGCCGCGATACCGAATTGGTCTCTTTCTTCACTCAACAGGGCGTTCCCCCGGCGCAAATCACCTATTTACGCGATAAAGAAGCCACCGCCAGACGGATTCAGAATTCCTTCAACGCGCTTCTCGCCCGCGCGCGAAAAGGGGATTTACTGTTCGTCTATTACACGGGTCATGGCTACAAGACTGATGAAGGCGACACGTATCTGGCGAGCTACGATGCGGGCGATGAGGACGTGCCCGGCTGGGACGTAGACTCGATTCCCATCTCAATCGAGCGCTTCTTCAAAGGGTCGCGGGCGTTCATAGCCCTCGACAACTGTTACTCCGGCTCGCTTGTCGAGTCAATTACAAAACGCTCCGGGCGAGTTTCTTATGCTGCTCTGACCTCTTCGTCCGCCGATCAATCTTCCACTGCCGAATGGACATTTACAGAAAGCTTGCTGGCGGCGCTTCGCGGCAAAGCCTATGAGGATGCGAACAGCGACGGATTGATAACGCTTGGAGAGCTTGCCGATCAAGTCAAAGAAGATATGTCATTTGCTGAGAAGCAGCGCGCCGTGTTCGCGACGACCGGGGACTTCAGCCCGCAAACAATTCTGAGTCAGGCAGAAGAGAAACGTGACCCGCGCGTGGGCGAACGTGTCTGGGTCAAATCGGAAGGCGAATGGTACAAGGGGCAGATCATTGACGCTGACCGGGCGAAATCACAATTCCTGATTCATTATTACGGGTGGGATGATTCTTACGATGAATGGGTGCGGGGCAAAAGTATCCGCCAGATTAAAGTGAAGCGATCTGCTGCCGGACGAAGTGTAAATGTTGAGTGGGGCGTGCTGTCGTCCTCACACGCTTTAAGTGGAGCCGCGCTATCGCGCCGGTAAAGGGCAGGTGCAGATGTAGCGCATCGCTTCGGCGGCCATGTTGAATGCCAGATTGATTGAGCCGCCTTTTTTACCCGCGCTCAAATCTCCGATCAGGTAAAGTCCCGGCAGACTCGTCTCGTAGCCTTGCGTCAGCACAGGCACTTCGCCGTCAAACTCAATGCCAATTACTTTCAGGAAATTGACTGGCGTAGTTCCGCCGAGCGCGTAGATGATGCGGTCGAAGGTACGCGCCGGATGCTCCGTTTCCTGAAAGACAGCGCGCGGGCGGCCTCCATCATCTTCCATCTTCGTGATATTACTGCCGCGAAGAATTGTGACTTGCTCTCGCGCTTCGAGCGCCAGCAGGCTCTCAAGGTTGACAGGATTCAATCGGGCAAACTCCTTGCGGCGATAGGAGAGCGTGACGTGATTGCCCTGCTGGACTAGAAACTGGCAATACTCTGCCGCCGTGTCTCCGCCGCCCACGACCAGGCAGTCTTCATCTTTCAAAGCCACCGTCGTGATGTCGTAATGGATGCGTTTTGTGAGCGTCGGCGGAATCCTGTATTCGGGCTTGTTCGGCTTATCCAGAATGCCAATGGCGATGATACACCGACCTGTTTGATAAACGCCGCCTGATGTTTCGACCACAAAGCCACCCTCGGCGAGCGGACGAATGGCCGTCACAGCTTCCTTGTAATGCACCTGCAACTCGCACTGCTCGATGACGCGATCAATGTAGGTCAGCGTCTCTTCTTTCGTCATATCGGTCAGGCACATGACGCCGGTGCAGACGGCATTGATGCCCTTATAGTTGGCGAGGACGGGCTTCGACGCCGGATAAAACTTGCGGATAGCCCAGGAATGCGCGTCGCCCTTTTCCAGAATCAGAATCTTATCGGCGGGAATGCCGACGCCGCGCGCCTCAGCCGCCATGCTGATGCCCGCAGGCCCGGCTCCGATGATGATCATCTCATGCATGGCCTTTGAAGCCCTTCTTCGACAAATTGAAGACTGCCGAAAGCTCGCCGCCCTTCTGACTCGACCAACTGTTCGATGAGAGCATTGTCACTGTCGCGTCCCTCACGTCGCGGGTTCTTTTAAGCAAAAGCGTTTCATCTTATACTTCGAGCGCAGCCCCGATCTCGTTGATGATCTCTACCTCATTCCCGCTGACTTGCGTTCCTCCGAAGCCAAGAAAGCCGCCCTCTTTGGCCGCCGACGCGACCTTGTGAGCGAC
>JACCVS010000171.1 GCA_013698055.1 Acidobacteriota bacterium | reverse complement strand
CAGGCGAACGCGAACCTTTTGGCGCAGGTCGCGCGGGGTCTCAAGTTTCCGACGGATCAGGGCGGCGTTATCTCGGTGCTTGAAGATTACGGCAACACTTCATCGGCTTCGATGGGCATCGCGCTCGACACGCTTCGTCGCTCGGGACGTATTCAATCAGAGGAGCGCATCCTGCTTCCGGCCTTCGGCGCAGGCTTCACGTGGGGCGCGGGGCTTTGCGTTGCGTGACCAGGACAGATGAACTCAGGTTCCGGGCAGAGACTTTTGATGCTCATCCAGATGCGAGCGGTCGGCCAATATGTGTAGCAAGGGGCCTTGAGTCGTGAACTCGACCATGCTGATTGAACTCACCGGGCAAGCCAGACGATAACGAAAGCGCCCGACATCAATCCCCAACAAGCTGCATAGCATGATCCTGATCGTCGCTTTGTGCGAGACGACGAGAACATTTCCGGTTGCGAATCGCTGCCTGATTTCTTCGATCACGCTTAAGCTCCGCCGGGCAATCATCACTGCCAATTCGCCCTCAGTCGGCGGATACCATGCCGGGTCGGCCAGCCAGCGAATGTAATCATCGTGAAATTGTTGGTTGACAGCTTCTTTCGTCAATTCTTCCCACTTGCCGTAGCCAATCTCTTTCAAGCCGTCACGCACCTGCATCTCCATCGCCAGAGCATCGCAGAGAGACTGCGCGGTGGTGACTGTTCGCCGCAAAGGGCTTGAGTAGATAGCTTGCCAGGGTTTTGAGCGTTGGGCAGTCACGAAGGCTTGAGCCATCGCTAAGCCATCCTCCGTCAACTCCGGGTCAGAGCCTGAGCCACAGAAGACATCTTCGCGGCTCAAGGGCGTCTGCCCGTGCCGTAAGAAGTAGAGCATCAAGCTCATGATAGTAACCCTCCAACCGGCATAGTTTCGAGAAGACCGGGCGGGCTTTATCTGAGACTAGCGAGATTCAGCTTTTAACGCGGGCAAGCATTTCAAGTGTGATGCTATCGAGCCGTCTGTCTTGATAATTCACCAGAAGATTTTGTTTGTCGGACGGCAGCTATCGCGTTTCGATAAACCGTTGACATCTCTTCTTGATTGGTGATGTGAATATTCAAATCCTGCACGTGACCGTCGGTCAAAGCGTAAATCCAACCATGAACTGTTAATTCCTGTCCACGCTCCCATGCGCTCTGCACAACCGTTGTCTGGCAAACACTGTAAACCTGCTCGATGATGTTCAACTCGCAGAGCTTATCTATGCGGTCGGATTCATCGCCGATTTCAGCCAGTAAAGCTGCATGTTCTCGCATGACATCCTGAACATGGCGCAGCCAGTTATCAATCAGCCCGAGCTTCTGATTTTGTAAAGCAGCCTTCACGCCGCCGCAGCCGTAATGCCCACACACGATGATGTGCTTTACCTTGAGAGCCTCGACCGCGTATTGAGTCGCGGAAAGGCAATTCAAATCTGTATGCACTACGACATTCGCTACATTGCGATGGACGAACATTTCTCCCGGCGGCAAGTTAACGATTTCATTCGCCGAGACACGGCTGTCCGAGCAACCGATCCAGAAATACTCCGGCGCTTGTTGCTCAGATAGCTTGCGGAAGAAGTCCGGCTCACGTGACGTTATTTTTTCAGCCCACGCGCGATTGCGTTCGATCAGGTTGGTTAAGCTTCGCATCGTCTCTTTGTAGCTCTCCTAGTCCGGTTGAATTGATTGTTCCTCTGCCTGCCGCCGCAGTTGATCTATGACTGAGCGCACGGCAGGCGCCAAGTTTCCTTCGGGCGCAAGCTGCAAGTATTTCTCGTAAGCCTCGACGGCCTCTTTGTACTTCTCCATCTTTTCATAAGCAGCACCGAGCAGTTGATAGACGACAGGCTCGCTATCCGATAATTGATTGAGGGCGATGCGAAACTCCGTGACGGCTTCTTCGTTCATCCCTTTCTCTTCGAGCAGCAGGGCTAACCCTGTGTGCGCTTCGGGCTGGAAGCCGCGCGCCTCGCGGATGGCGCGGCGAAAGGATGCGATTGCGTCATCCCAGAAAGCCGCGTAACGATAGATGCGCCCTTCAACTGCCGACGCTTCCGGGTAAACGGGGCGCGATGCCCGCGCTTCATCAATCTCTGCCAGAGCCTTCTTGTAGTCGTTCAGATCAAGCAGAATCCGCGCGAGGCCGACGTGTGCAGCAGGGAACGAGGGACGCAACTGAATCGCGCGACGATACAGCTCTGCTGCCGCGCGCTTTGATTCATCATCCCTGGCTTTCTCACGCGCACCTTCAGCCTGCTGAAAGGTGAGTTCCGCTTCATCGGTCGTGCGCGTGAGTCGAACTTCAATCTGGCCGCGCTGCGTCGGAGCAACGGCGAGCGTTCTCTCCTTGAAACCGTTTGCGCGAACATGCAACGTGTGGCGCCCCGCCGAGATTTTCTCAAGAGCGAGCTTACCTTCAGCGTTCGTCACACCGCGTCTGACTTCATCCAGCCAGACGATGGCATTCGCTTCCGAGCTAACAGTCAGCGATTTGGTTGAAGCGGAAACTCCTGCTGGCTTCTTTCTATTTCTCTGGGCCAATGCATCCGGCGAGCAAAACAAGACGAAAAGCATCATCACCGCGATGACAAAGAGAAGGGAATTAACAGAGTGTTTGATATTCCTAGCGATCATGTTTGCAACAAGAAACCGTTCAATTGCGGATTTGGGATTTCGGATTTAAGAACAAAACTCTTTCTTTCCAATCCGCATTCCGCAATCCGAAACCCGCTTACTCTCCTCCTTCATCGCCCGTGAAGCGCTGTTGAATTACGGTCTCGTCTGCGGTCTGCGCTGAGGCAGGTGTTTGCGCCTCGGCGTCGAATGAGGCGTGGATGGGTCGCGAGCCGACTTCCGGGCGAAACTGTCCGTTGTCATCGTAGAGCCGCTTGTACTGGAGCGTGTTGCGAACAACGCCCTGCACGTAGCCGCGCGTCTCCTTGAAGGGAATCGCCTCGGCGAACTCGTCCATTTCGAGCGGCAACGTCGCGCGCCATTGCGGGACGCGACCCGGCCCGGCATTGTAAGCGATGGCAACATATTCGATGCGCCCGAATTTATCGAACTGATCGCGCATGTAGCCCGTCCCGAGTTGAATGTTAAGACGCGGCTCAAAGAGTGATTCGATTGTGACCGCGCGATCTATTCCATACTTCCTCGCCATCGCCGCGCCCGTCGGGATAAGGAGTTGCATCAAGCCGTAAGCCTTCGCGGGCGAAGCGGCGCGCGCATCGAAGACCGACTCCTGCCGGATGAGTCCCGCGACCTGATGCGGGTCGAGCCGTCTGTTTCTGGCTTCCTGAGTGATGATGTCCCAATAGGCAAGCGGGTAGAACACGTCCCATTGATCGCGCGTCATCTCTTCCGGTTTCATCTGGGCGTAATCGGGAAAGCTCTTTCGCAGAGTGTTGATGGCCCGGACATTTTCACCTCGCGTGCGATAGATGCGCGCCAGGGCGAGATTGATGCGGGGGCTGAACGGTGCGGCCTGCGTAGCGCGGTTCAGTTCCTCAAGCGCGAAGTCGTCAATGCCGATGTTTGATAATTGGTCTGCTTTGACGACGCGCTCATTCTCATTTCGTCCGGCGGTCTCTTCAGCGACGATGACAGTCTTTAAGTTGGCGACGGCGCGAGCCACCATTGAGTCAGGCGCGAAGTTGGGCGAAGGAACATTGCCGTTACGCTTCATCGTATCGAGCCGCTGCCCGGAGAGATAGCCGTACCAGTTGGAGTTATAGCGAGCCAGCATCGCTTCGTAAAGTGCTTTTGCTTCAGTGAGCTTTCCGGCACGCTCTGAATCCCGTGCCGCCCAATATCCGGCGCGGCCACGGTTGTCTGTGTTCTTATTCGCGTAAAGCGCCAGATGCTCTGTCAGGAGGCGCGAAGACTCCTCATAGTTTTTAGCTTCGTGCGCCACCCAGGCAATCTCGAACTGAGCCTGAGCGACTTCGACCGCGTTCGGGTAGGCGCTGACTGCCGTGCGGAAGAAGTAAGAAGCGTCAGCCGTATTCTTGGCGTCGCGTGCGATTTCGCCTGCGCGCACGATGGCGCGCGGCGTGAATGAACTGTTGGGGTAGGCGCGTCGCAACTCTTCAATCGTGCTGCGTACCATGTCCGGCTGGCGCGCCGACGCATAAGCCTGCGTGAGATAAAAGAGGGCTTCGGCGCGCAACTCATTCGCTGACGAAGGGATGCTGTTGAGCGCGGCTGCGGCATCCGCCGTGCGCTTGCTGTTTGTGGCAGCGATGCCGCGCCGCAGTTGAGCTTCAGGTCTGGCCGTGGCGGGGAAGCGCGCGAATGCTTCGACATAGGCGGTCGCTGCATCATTATACCGTTTTGCCTCGTACAGTTTGTCAGCTCGGGTTATCGCTTCTTCGGCGGTTGCCGGAATAACAGTCGAATTGAGTTTCGAGATTACTGCCTGCGCTTCAACGCTCTGAGACTCAGCGGGCGCGTAGAAATAGATGCGACGGTACGCGGCGAGAGAGCGCGTTGAATCCCCCGCCTGCTCGTATGCTTTGGCAATCAAGATGAGAGCGGCAGCGTCATTCTTCTCGCCCACGTTTTTCAGGAGAACGGGCACAGCCGCCGCCTGATTCTCTTCTAACAGCATCTCGGCATCGCGGCGCAGGGCGTGTCCCGCTTGCATCGACGATGGGTAAACGCGCGCCAGCTCTTCATAGTCGGCACGAGCTTCCGTGCGGCGACCGAGTTGCTCAAGGGCGCGTGCGCGCAGGAGCAGCGCGTAATCGCCGAGCGCGGTGCGGTCACGGATAACGCTTGAATCAAGGAGCGTGATGCCACCCGCGAAATCGCCCTGCTTGATCTTGATTCGCGCACGCAGGAGACGAGCCAGCCCGGCGGCCTTCGTGTTGGGGAAATCATTTTCGATACGCGCGATGGCGTCTTCCGCAGGCAGCACGCCGCCCCGCGTCATGCCGCGCAGTTGCTCAAGTGCCTTCACTTCGCCCGGAATCTGGCGCTGTTGCTTGGTGCTACAACTCGCGCTCATGAACGGCGCGATGGATGCTCCGATGACGACGACGAGGCCGACGATAATCAGTGTCAGGCGATGCTTGCGAAAGTTAATGGTCAAAACGTTTGGTTTCCCCTTATCGAAATCAAGACAAGAATTTGTGGGAGCATTTGCGGAACAGAATTTGGATGCGGTGAGCATCACACACCGTTTACACGAAAACGACGACACGTAAAAATGAAAAGTGACGAATTGCGAGAAGAGTATCTTCCTGATCTCGTCACTCGTCACTTGTCACTCGCCACTGTTTTTACGCCGTCGCGCCCGGATAATCGCCGCCCAGCTTGCCTGGATCGCCTTCGGCGAGCGTGTTGACTATTTCCTGATGAAAGTAGTCATAGCGCGCAGCTACGGGCGCCGCAACGCGCTTGTCGTACATCTGGCGCGAGCGGTCTATGTCTTCGCGCAGGCGCTCGTAAAGGTCTCCTTCGAGGCGACCGTCCCTGACCTTCTGCTCGTTGTAGAGCTTGATCTCGGAGACGAGGAGGCGGGCGAAGCGGCGCGCGTCATTGTGCAGTCTTCGCTCGTCTTCGCTGACTTCCACGGGTAACTCTGCAGCGTCAGCGCTGCGCCAGTTTCGCCCGCCGCCGAGCGGAGCCGTAGCTTGTTGACCGGATTCGAGACCTGATGTTTGTGGCTGTTCAGCTTCGGTGACGGTGGTGTCAGTCGCAGATGACGGTTGAGCATAAGCCTCACTCTGTATCTGCGGAGCCTCCATCACGAGGGTTTCCTCGCCGATATCATCGGCAGACGTCGAAACGTAAGACGGCTTGGCGTAGTCCACGCTTTCAGACTCTTCTGCGACTGGCGCTTCCGCCACCATCGCCGGTG
>JACCVS010000150.1 GCA_013698055.1 Acidobacteriota bacterium | reverse complement strand
CCGGTTGAAAATCCGTCGCGCATGGCTGCTTCGATGTTGAGGATGCCGGGGCCTTTGTCTTCGAAGATCAGGCGCAGGGCTTGCCGCCCGTACTGGTCTTCGGTCGGCTGCACGATCAAGCGCCCGCGCACGGCATACTTGATGATGTTACGCGCCAGTTCTGAGGCGACCGTGGCGAGTCGTGTTTGATCTAACATGCGGAATCCGAGCGCGGCAGCCATGACACGCACCTCGTTGCGCGCGACCGCGATGTCGTCAGCCGTTTCAAGAGCGATTGTCTTGCTTTCCAATCGCGCCTAACCCCCGGTAAGCCTGCTCTTCGTCTTCATCGCTCGTATCAATTTCGCTGCGAAGCAACCGAAAGCCCTCGTCCACGTTCAGCACCGTGTCCACGCCTTTGAGTTCGAGGCCAAGCTCGACGAGCGTGATGGCGACGGCAGGCTGCATCCCGACGACGACCGTGCGCGCGTCCATAATGCGCGCCATCGCCGCTATGTCAGAGAGCATCCGGCCAATGAATGAATCAACCATCTCCAGAAGCGAGATGTCTATCAGAACGCCGCGTGCGCCCGTTCGCTCAAGCTCCGAAAGGATGCTCTCTTGCAGGTGAATAACCGTCTGATCGTCCATATCAACCTGGATGGGAACGATCAGCACACGGCCAATTTTTAAGATAGGGATGCGCGCACCATTCATAAGTTTCTACTCCGTAGAAACAGATGTCAGATGTTAGATACTGGTAAAAAAACTAGCATCTAGCATCTGACATCTGCTTTTTAGCTTTCTTCACGCCGCTGATTGTCGCTGCCGATACTCGCTCCGTGGGCCGCGAGATTGGTGATCGTTTGCGCGGCGGCTTCTGTACCGTTCGACAACTGGGCGAGAGCTTTAGCCGGGATGACGATGCGCCCGATCATCTCTAAAGCGAGCTTGATGCCGTCGGACATCTGCGCGCGGGTGGTGATCTGCGTCAGGTCTATGCCGAGTTGCACCATCGTCTGCGCGATTGCCGGAGAGACGCCTGTCAGGATGCAACGCGCGCCCATCAATCGCGCCGCCGTCACGGTCTTGATCAGGTGGTTGGCGACGAGCGTATCCATCGTCTTGACGCCCGTGATGTCGAGGATGGCGATGGTCGAACCCGTCTCGACGATTTTTTGCAACAGGGATTCCATCATCATCTGCGCGCGGCGCGAGTCCAGCGTGCCGATGATTGGCAGCGTCAGAATCTTATCCCAGACTTTGATGACAGGCGTGGAAAGCTCCATCATGTCGTCACGCTGCTGGCGGATAATCTCCTCGCGCGAGCGCATGTAGCTTTCGACCATCACCAGTCCCATCTTGTCGAGCAGGCTGGTGAAGAAACGCATCTCGCGCACGAGCGCATCGGCGTCGCCTTCAAGCTCTTCGGCCAGAAGCGGCAACAAGGTGTTACGCAAAGAGAGAATGTAGGTGGCATTTTCCAGCGGCGTATAGCCTTTGACGGCGCGGGCGCGGGAAATCTCGTTGAGAAAAACGCGCATCTCGTCAAAAGCCGCGATCTCAAACTCGCCCCCGTCGGAGTCTTTAATCGAGCGCGCCAGCATGTCCACGATCTGCTGCGATTGCCGCCGCAGCTCTTTCTTGGGAATCAGCTCATCACGAAACTCGCCAGAATCCAGACGATCCTTGATCCAGAGATTGATAATCTCGTCGTGCCGCTTGACGAGCAGGTTGACGACATGCGACGTATCGTGATTTTGCGCCGTGTTTTCTTCAGCAGCCATCTTTCATCCTCTGTTCTTAAATGAAAGCGAAATCGAACTGTTCCTGGTGAATCTGCGATTCGCTGGTGATGTCAACCGCGCCGAGATAGTCTTCAATCTCTGCCAGCACGTCGCGCTCGGTGCTGCGTAGCGCACGTGCGACTTCCGGGTTAATCCTGAGCGTGGTTTGCTTGACGCCCTCGCCGTCCAAACCTCGCGCCAGTCGTCTGGCCTCTTCCAGTATCTCGTAGCAAATCGTTTGCGGAGATTTAATCAGCCCCGCTCCCTGACAATACGCGCACGGGCTACAAAGGGTTCGCTCGAGCGATTGCTTGACGCGCTTGCGGGTCATGATCACGAGACCGAAATCGTTGAACGAGAGAACCTTCGTCGGCGATTTATCGCCTTGCAAGGCTTCCTGCAAAGTCTGCAT
>JACCVS010000105.1 GCA_013698055.1 Acidobacteriota bacterium | reverse complement strand
AAACGGATTGGTGGGGTGAGCGTCTTCCCGTGTGGGCGGACGAGGCGGAGTATCCAGACCCGGAACCGCTCGACGGCCCACTCTCCGCTTTGCTCAGTGCGGAGATGGAAGGCCTCGTCACCGTAGTTAATCCTTTCGGCTCAGTTGTCACGCAGAACAAACTATCGCTGGCTTTTTTCTGGGAAGAGCAGGAGCGATTTTCCGGGCAGGCGCAAACGTGGATTCGTCGTTACATCCCTGAGACCCGTCGCCTGTCCAGCCTTTCTCTTGAGCAGTTACGCGCGGAGCGTGAAAGTTGGGTGTTGAAAAGCGATTACGGCTGCGAGGGGCGCGAGACGGTGTGCGGCGCTTTCGTCAATGAAGAAATCTGGAATAAAGCCCTTGAGCAGACGCTGCCCCGGCGTTTCGTCGCGCAGCGTTTCTTTCACGTCGCGGCAGATGAGCAGGGCAGGCTGGCGAATTTCGGAGTTTTTGTGCTCGGCGGCAGCGCGAGCGGATTTTTCACCCGCTTATCGCATCAAAGCACTGAATACACAGCGTTGACTGTGCCGACATACGTGTTATCTAAAAGTTAAAGTACGAGCGTGTCTGAATGAGCAATAATAAGATTCTCAAAAAATTGAAGGGCGTCGGTCGCATAAACCGGCGACAGCGTTTGGATGAGAATGAATCGCAGCCCTGGTGGAAAGTGTCGCGGCGCACGTTTATCGTCGGCAGCGTCGTCACGGCGACGGGCGTGCTGGCGGGCGGCGTCTGGCTGGCGACTCGCGACGACACGACGGATGTGGACGACGACTCTCTTGAGTTGCAGCGCGCTCACGGCTGGAACATCGGCTCTGAAGATAAACGGCTCGTCCTTCAAGGGGCGCAGACCCTTGATTCGAGTCGGAGCGATGGGTGGAAAAAATATCTGGATCAATCGGCGATGCTCAACGCTTTTCAGCCGAAGTCTGAGAAGTGGATGCCCTATTTTGTCCCGACGCTCATTCAATCGTTGCAGTTTGAAACTCTGCGCGGCCAGTTGACGCCGATGTTCACGCCCGACATGCTGATAGCTTACGGGCGCGGCCAGACCATCGCGAAAGATTTTCTCGTTAACGCGGAGAATCCGTCGGAGACCGCCATCATTCTTGACCTGCCGGGACGCGAAAGCATCGCCCTCGGCGCAGGTTTGTCCGAAGCGGGTCATCTGATCACGACGTTCGATAACTTTCCGCACCCGCTCGGGGTCGCGCCGTCGCACGAGACGCTGGCCGCGATGCTCTATTATGCTGGAGAGATCGTAGCCAGACAGACAACGGTGAAAGCAGATGCCCCGCCGGTATTCCTGCTCGACTCCAAGCGGCTCGAAAACTACACTGATGCCGATGCGCAGTTCGACAATCGTTACCTCGCGAAAGTCCCTTCAGCGCAGAAGCTACAGGAACTCGGCATCAAGTCCGTGCTCTATGTGATGCCCGACCGCACGCGCCAGCAAGAGCTGGATGACTTGAACGAAGATTTCGTCGAGTATCAAAGCAAGGGCATCAATGTGGCGATGCTTCCCTTAAGCGATTTGAAGCCCGTTGATGAATGGGTTGAGGGCAAAAAGCCTGACGGCACGACGGAGACGGCGCTCCAAAGAAATTACTATTACGGCGGCGGCCTTGGCTTTCACCCGCTCTTTTTCTATTCGTATCCGTTTTACAGACCCTATCCGGCTTACGCCAGTCGTTATCCCGAATACGGGCGCTACGCGAGCGGGCGCGCGGGCGCGGGAGTTTCGCCTCCCGTCTCTCCGCCGAAATATGCTCCTACGCCGCGCCCCACTATGTTCAGGGGAACGCGCGTCGGTACAACAAGTGCGCGCGGTGGCATCGGACGCAGCAAGCCGAGCGGTTTCGGGCGCAGCACCGTGCGCGTCGCGCCCGGAGGCCGCGTGGTCGGGACACGCGCCGGAAGATCAGGTTTCTACTCGCCGGGACGTTCCGGTTCTTTCGGTCGCAGCGGCGGTGGGTACAGCGGTTAAGTTATTTAGGAAAGCAATTGCCGTAGGAGAAAAAGGAAGATGACGACGCGCAGGTCATGGCTCAAAAACGCTTCGCAGATGTTCATTTACGATGAGCCGAAGGGTTACTTTTTCGGGCTGCAAATAGTTATCAATGCCTTTGGCGAAGATACTTTGCGCGCGCGCTTTGCCGAAGTAATCGCCGATCCTGACGGTACGCAGGATGTGGAAGACATTGAAGCGAAGCGTCGGTACATCAAGCGCGTGGTCGCGCTGCTACTCGATCAGGAAGCGTACTGGAGCGAAGTTTTCTGGGACTACAAAAGCGACCACAAGGAAGCCGAAGCGGAGTTTGAATCATGGGCGGCGGAGCTTTCGGCAGGCACCGCGACCGAACATGAAGAGATGGGGCAGGAAGTTGACGGCGCAGTGCG
>JACCVS010000100.1 GCA_013698055.1 Acidobacteriota bacterium | reverse complement strand
CCCGAATAGTTCGGATTATGCTTTCTATGCGCAGGATGACTGGCGCGTCACGCCGAAGCTCACTCTCAATCTGGGCGTGCGCTACGATTATCAGAAGTTGGCCTGCCCGCCGGTGCAGAATCCAGATTCATTACTTTTGAGTAACGGACTGGATACCAGCCGCTGCCCGAAGGATGGAAACAATTTCGCGCCGCGTCTGGGTTTCAGCTACGCCTTCGACGATAAGACGGTGCTGCGCGGTGGCTACGGCATTTTCTATGGCCGATCCACTGCGATCAACCTAGGGACAGCTCATTCTAATAACGGCATCAATGTGATTAACGTGACCTTGAACGCCGCTCAAATCAGGGCGGCTGGTCTGCGTTTTCCAAATACCCTGGCTGCGGTGCCGACGACGAGCGCTCCGAAGAACCTGTTCCTGTTCTCTGATAACTACGTGCAGCCATACGTCCAGCAGGCGCGACTTGGCTTCGAGCGGGAGATTCTGCCGAGTCTCAGCCTGTCCGTGACGTACATGCTTTTCAGAGGGGTTCATCTGACGCGCACGCGCGACATAAATCTCAGCGCTCCGACCGCGCTGGTCGCCACCGCACCGGACGGGACGACCTCTACGTTCGAGCGCTTCTCCTCGACGCGACCCGTTTCGCGCGCGACCGGCATCACCTATAACCGTATCTCGCTTTTCGAGAGCACGGCTAATTCTCGTTACAACGGTCTTGCCTTTCAGGCGACCAAGCGTTTCTCAAGAGGGTTTCAGTTTATCGCCGCTTATACTTATTCGAAGGCGAAAGACGACAAGCCTGACCAGACAGCAGTGGTCGTCGGCGCTGATGATTCAAAGATAGCCCAGAACCAGTTGAACCCGCGCGCGGATTGGGGAGCGGCTGACACAGACCTGCGACATCGCTTCGTCTTCAGTCCGGTCTATGAGCTTGGTCGCTACACACGGAGCGACAACGCTTTCATTCGCGCCCTCTTGAGCGACTATGTATTCTCCGGCATCGTGCAACTTCAGTCGGGTTTCGCCTATTCGGCCTTTATCGCCAACGACCCGAACAATGATGGCAACCGCTCCAATGATCGTTTGCCGGGCACAGAGCGCAACAGCTTTTACACGCCCGCCACGTACCAGTTCGACGCGCGCATCACACGCATCCTTCGCACCAGCGAAACAACGAGCCTTCGCTTGATCCTTGAGGGCTTCAATATCTTTAACCGGGCGAATGTGCTGACTCAGAACAACACGTTCTACAATTTCACAGGTACGTCATCATTGACGGCACCGGCAGCGGCGACACCTTTCGGCTCGAACCGCACGTTCCTGACGCCGCGCCAACTCCAACTTGCCATCAAGTTCGAGTTCTAAACAGGAGAAGATTTTCAGAGGTCAAGAGACAAAAGGCGGGACGCTTCTTCATGTGAAGCGTCCCGCCAAATTTTTGCGCTCTCTGCTTGCGCCGGTTAATTAATCCCGGCTGTTCAGGATGCGAAGCAGCGCGAGGAAGATGTTGAAGGCGTCGAGGTAGAGCGACAGCGCGCCCGCCACATATTCGTTCGTCGGATAGCGGCGAATGATATTCGACGTATCGTAGAGAACGAAGCCCGAGAAGAGCAGCAGCGTCGCACACGCGGTCGCGAAATAGAGGGCCGACGAGCCGACGATCAGGATGTTCAGGAGTCCGGCGAGGATGACGACGATCAGTCCTGTGACCAGCATTCCCCGCAGGAAACTGAAATCCTTGTTCGAGATGAACACGTAGGCCGTCAATCCGCCGAAGATGCCGACCGTCAATAACCCTGCTTGAAGAATCGAAGCCGGATTGCTGGCATAAACGAGGCCGATCAGCGGCGAGATAATCACGCCCGTCAGCGTCGTAAATCCGAAGAGCGCGGCCAGATTGATGCCGGGTTTGTGGCGCAGGGCGGTCGCGCCCATCACGCCGCCGATCATCGCAAGAAACATGATGATCGGATGCTCAAGAGCGTAGATCATCAGCGGCGGGTAGGCGAACCCGAGCAGCACGCCGCCAATCGCAAAGAGCGTCGCCGCGAAAAAGAGCGAGTAAACTTTGCGAATAAAAGCCAGCCGCTCGGTCAGGCTCGACTCTGCCGCCGTTCGCGCCTGAAGACCATTAAAACCACCCTCCGGCTGCGACCAGCCAGAAGGCTGTGAATAACGTTGATTTTGAGATTGGAAATCGTTCATAGGAGATTTTCCCTCGGTTAACTTCTCGAAAACTCACCCGCGAGCCTTTCTGTTCAAGCGAATGAGCGAACAACAATAAGATGCGATCAATTATAACTCAGATGCATCCCATAATTCACGGGCGCGGCCTGACACGACAGAGCGTGAAACAGCCCACGCGCTCGCCCCTCGTCGCTGAACTTTCTTTACTTCCGCGTTCAGCGTTCCTCCTTCATTGCTTCTTCTTCATCCCTCATCCCTCATCCCTTATCCCTGCTTTTATATTTGCGCTTCGTAAGTTTTGTAGTGGATACTCCTGATGCCGGGAATAAGGAGCGGGGAAAACGATGGGGACACAGGAAGAAGCGAAACCTGATCGCTGCGAGAGGTGTGACGCGGAGACGGAGCGCCTGATCAAGTATGTCGGGCCGGACAACTCTTTGCAGTATGTTTGCTGGCCGTGCGTCACGCGCGGAGAGAAGCGCGTCAATCTCAAAGAAAGCTGGAAGCGCGGTGG